>JACDCM010000064.1 GCA_013817545.1 Gemmatimonadaceae bacterium
CTTCACATCAACTGGATAATCGCCAACCAGACGGGCGATCTCCTCTTTAACGCCCGCGGGATGCGTGTACATGTCGGTTGTCGTGTTGGGCGTCAGGAAACAACCAACCGAGATCCCGTTGACCTTACGCGGCGGATACGCGGGCGGCACGCCGATAATGACCGAGCGTTTTCCTTCCATAGCGACCTGATCCCACATAGCGACTCCGCGAATCGACTTCGAGTTCACGGTTGTGAGCGCGTCGTACGAGTAATCGGCGCGGTTCCGGAATCCATACACGCCAAGAGAGCCGGCGTCCTGGCTCGTGGACATGCACATCCACGCAGGCACGGTGATGGGAGGGATGATGCTCTCCAGGCGGCCGTAACACCCGCCTTCCATTAAGCGCCGAAAATTCACCAGACGATCATCGGTGAACAGAAACTCCGGTGCTGCGCAGTCCAGACCAATAACTAGTGTTTTCATTTTTTATACTGTAAGTGCTTCAAATCATACGACGCCTCTTTCATATGAGCAGAGACGTGCCTTCCATCGCAGCACCTTTGGTAACGCCGAGAGCGGCGAGAATCGTCGGCGCCAAATCGATCAAAGCTGGCGATCGCTCCCCCCCGAACGGCCGGTTCATGAAGAGTACTCCGGGCACCAGAGCTGGATCGATGATGTGATCCCCGCCCCAGCGTTTCACATTGTCCTCGAAGTGCCCATGCGGGAGTCCGCCAAGCGCTGTTGCCCAACTCACGCGGTATCCGCTCGCGAAGTTGACCACCATGTCCGGCGACTCGGACGCATACGGACCAGAGTACACCTCGTCGCGCGTCACCACCCCCTGAACCGCCTCGATCCCTCTGTCGGTATCCCGAAGTCCTGTCAGGCCGGTTACGATGTCGCGAGTCACGCGATCGGCGTCGCTCGATTCGACGATACCGCGAGCTTCCCGGCCTCGCAAATTCAGATACATGCTGCCAAGTCCAAGCGCGTAAGCTCTGGTTTTGTCCCAGTCTACTTGCTTGAAGAAGTCGCCGGCTTCCTCTCCCGGTTTTGACCCTGGTTTCAGCGCAAGGAAACCGTTATCGTGCAGCCACGTGTTGAGGTGAACCCCGCGTTGAAAGCTGTTGAAGCCGTGATCGCTCAGCGTTATGAAGAGTGTGTCCCCATCCGCGTGCTGCATCGCCTTCCCGACGATCTCGTCGCACTTCCGATAATGCTCCTCGATTATGCGCGTGAAGTCGGCGGGAGCGTCGTCAGGACGATTGGCTGGGTGGTTTGGCTCACGAAAACGCCAGAACATGTGCTGCAGACGGTCCGGTGTGTCGAAAAGACAGAAGAACAGCCCCTCGGTCATGCGGCCAAGCTCGTACAGCATCATGCGCTCGCGCTCGCGCAGCACCTGTTCGCACTGATCCAGGTAGGCGCTCTCGTCGATTCGCCCGTTGGTGAGGCCCGTGTGGTCCTCAACCATTCCTGTCGTATAGAAGGTCCCCGTCTCGCGCTGTAATTCGGCGCCGTACTCCCACGGCGTCGACACCGGGAACATCGGAGTAGCCGGATCGAAATTTACCGGCGACGCGTACAGCTCCAGAACGGGCGACGTCCGAACCAGGATAAAGCGGACCATCCCGCTCACCGACTGTAGCATCCCCGTCTTGAACTTGACCTTGAGCCAATCACTCCACTTTCCTTCGTGAACCTCCAGCACCTTGGGCTGGCCATCCGAACGCACCGCGACCATGCGCTTCTCGGCTCTCACCTCGAGCGATATCTCGAGAAGAATGTCCGCGTTGGTCTTGGGGTTGCGCGGCCCTATCAGGTGAGTCTTCACCGCGCCACTGCTATCCGGGCGGACGGCTATGATGTTCTCGCTCTCTCCGGGCTTTACGCCATCGGCGCTGCTATAGAAGGTGGCGGTTCCAAGCCCGCCTCGGAGATCCGGAACCCCCATCCCTGAGAGCATGCGTCCCTTGACGTTGTCCGGTGGATAGGTACAGGGACACCGGACGATCACCGATGGAATGCCTGCCTCGGTAAGCAGCTCCCAGACCGGCGTGCCACGGCGGAGGTTTACTGCTTTAGGCGGAAGAAAAGCGCTCTTCTGCTCATACCGGTTGAGCGCCAGGTCGGGCAAATACGTTCGCGGGTCACGCCTGATGAAATCAAATATTCCGTGACCACCGGGATTGACGCCCGTAGCAAACGTTGACCAAGCGACCGGCGTCTGCGCTGGAAATGTGGTGCGGCACCGGGAGTAGCCGCCCGATGCTCGCAGGCGGGCGAGGTTGGGAAGCTCTCCTTGTGCAAGCATGGACTCGACGATCTTCGGTTCGAGTCCATCCAGTCCAATAACTATGACTTTTTTAGCTGGGGCCATGAGCGCCTGATCGGGTAACCGTTGGTTAGCGCTTGCCGAATTTCTGCGCCAGCACTTGTGCGCTCAACTTCACGGCGGCTGCAGCCCTGCGCCAGAACATGAGAACTACCCCTGCGATTGCGGCCAATGCCGAGGCCACCGGCATGAGTGTATCCGGTCCGATGTACATTTCCTGACTCCTGTAGTGGAAGGTAAAACGGGCAGGTGGACTGCCGAAGTGGATGGAGTGATACCAGAAGAGAGCGACGATCGTGTGCTTTGTAGCTCGCTGCGACCTACTGCACTTCCTTGCCGCGCAGCCTGGCCACACGCGCCGCGAGAATTTGAACTCCCATTCGGACCATACCGACCATACGTCTCCAAAACATCAAAACCACGCCCGCGATTGCCGCGAGCGCGGACGCAACCGGCATAAGAGTGTCAGGTCCGATATACATGTAGCAAACATCCTCCGGAAACACGTGTGTCAACATCAGGGAGGGTCGGCGAAGAAGCTCAGCGCGCCCAGGACCACCTACTCCTAGTCAAGGACAGGGCCGACAATGGCGCACCCGTCCAAAAGAACGTAACTGTAGATAAGCCAGACCATTACACGAGCACGAATCGCGTGCTGCCATCAGTGCTTCCCGATGCGTTGTAGCGGCGTCGTTGTAGCGGCCTCGCTACAATATGGTTTAGTGCTCCGCCGTCGGACAACCCTCCGGTACATACGAGTTTTGTATGGATACTCTTCTCTAGTTGTGCTTTGCGCTCGTGCGCCCCACCAGCAGGGGCGTAGAAATTGCCCGACCCACCACCTGAACGGTTTCCGGTCACCGGCTAATCGTCGTCGCGCTCTGAACGAAGTTCCAACGATCCGCCGGCAACGTGTTGCGCCTCTCTTTCGCTGTTTTGAACGGCGGCTACAACCAAACTATGATCACCTTTCAGGCTGAAATATGACAAAAGGCGTCACTCTGTGGTTCACGGGCCTCTCGGGCTCTGGCAAAACAACAATCGCCAAACGAGTCGAGACGATTCTGCGTGAGCGCGGCGTCCATGCCGAGCGTCTTGATGGCGACGTCGTCCGCCAGAGCCTCACCCGCGATCTTGGATTCTCCAAGGAAGACCGGGACAAGAATATCGAACGTGTCACTTTTGTCGCAAAGTTGCTGACCCGAAACGAAGTGGTTGTCCTCTCGTCCTTTATTTCTCCTTATCGCGCCCAACGGGAAGCCAGCCGCCGTGAGATCGGCGAGTTTCTGGAAGTATACGTCCGCACCCCGCTGGACGTTCTGGTGAAGCGCGATCTTAAAGGTCTCTACAAGAAGGCGATGGCTGGAGAACTCCAGGGCTTCACCGGCGTTAATGACCCGTATGAGGAGCCCGAAAGCCCCGATCTCATCTGCGACACGGACAAGGAGTCGGTGGAGGAAAGCTCGGAGAAGGTGATAATGCTGCTCGAAGAACGCGGGTTTGTTGCAGCCGATGGCGCGGTATCCTCCGCCAAGCGTGGACAGCGCGTCAAGACTCCGGGACCCAGCACGCCGCATGGCGGCACTCTCATCAATCGCGAGCTCACCGGAAAGCCGCGTGAAGACGCAAAGACTCGCGCAGAAAAGTTGACTAAAGTGGAGTTGGGTGAGCGTGAGCTCAGCGATCTCGAGATGATTGGCGTGGGTGCGCTCAGCCCTCTCACCGGATTCATGTCAAAGCTGGACTACGAGTGCGTTGTTGACAGCATGAGGCTTTCGGACGGACTTGTCTGGGCGCTGCCTGTCACGCTCGCAGTGTCCACGGAAACTGCCGCCAAAATCACGGATGGCGGGGAGATCGCGCTCACAGATTCCGAGGGCAACATCGTCGGCATCATGCAGGTCACCGAGAAGTATTCCTACGACAAGAAACGCGAAGCTCAGAATTGCTTCGGCACCACTGAAGCCGCACACCCGGGCGTGGCGAGGGTGTATGACCAGGGGGACGTCCTCCTGGGAGGACCAGTTTGGGTGATCGAGCGGCCAGCGCAGCAGAATTTCGCCGAGTTCCGCCAAACGCCTCTCGAGCTGCGGCACCGGTTCGACGAGTTGGGCTGGAAAACGGTGGTCGCGTTTCAGACACGCAACCCTGTTCACCGCGCGCACGAGTATTTGCAGAAAGTCGCGATGGAGGGTGTCGACGGCTTGTTGCTGCATCCGCTCGTCGGAGCTACCAAGAGCGACGACGTCCCCGCGGACGTACGAATGAAGACATACGAGGTAATTCTCGGATCGTATTACCCAAAGAACCGCGCGATGCTGAGTGTCTTTCCTGCCGCGATGCGGTACGCCGGCCCACGCGAGGCGGTGTGGCATGCCATCTGTCGCAAGAACTACGGCTGCACCCATTTCATCGTCGGGCGCGATCACGCGGGTGTGGGTAATTATTACGGCACTTACGACGCACAAGTGATGATCGATCGCTTCTCGTTTGAGGAACTAGGTATAACTCCCCTCAAGTTCGAGCATTCGTTCTTTTGCAGTGCCTGCGGCAGCATGGCAACTCCAAAAACATGCCCGCACGGCAAGGAGAGCCACGTTCAGCTGAGCGGCACCAAGGTGCGCGAAATGCTGACCAACGGTGAGCTGCCGCCACCGGAGTTTACCCGCCCCGAAGTGGCGAAGATTCTGATCGAAGCCTACCAGTCTCAGACTGAAGAGGTGGCTGCGAGATAGCCAAGGAGTCGAGGATAGGGGATGGGGAGTGTCCTCCCTTCCCCGATTCTCGCCCTTCTTTTTTAACTCCCTATCCCCAACCCTCGAACTTCCCACGTGTCTCGCACCGCCGACCTTCATCTGCATTCCACCGCCTCCGACGGGTCTGACGCTCCGGCCGTCGTGGTACGCCGCGCCGCCGAGCTGGGCTTCGCGGCAATGGCTTTGGCGGATCACGATACCATGGCTGGCATCCCGGAAGCCGTGGCGGAGGCGGATCGGGTCGGAATCGAGATTATTCCCGCTGTCGAATACTCCACGCTCGACGGTGAGCGCGAGATCCATATGCTGGGCTACGGCCTTGATCCAGCTGATCCTGTATTGGAACGTGAACTCGGCCGGCTATGCGCGGGACGTTTCAATCGGGCGCAGCTCATGGTCGAGAAGCTCAACGAGATGGGGTTGCTGGTGCGCTGGGAAAGGGTGCAGGAGATTGCGGGTGACGACAACGTAGGCCGCCCGCATGTCGCGCGCGCCATGCAGGAAGCTGGATATATCAAGGAACTGAAGGACGCGTTTACCCCGGAGTACATCGCTTCGGGCGGTCGCGCGTATGTTGAGCGCGTGAAGATTACGCCGGAGGAGTCCATCGCGCAGATCCGCGCGGCAGGTGGCGTCGCCGTGTTGGCACACCCGGGACGCTTCCGTGGCGACGATGACCAAATCGGAGATGAAGTAATCGAGCGCTACATCGACGCGGGGCTCGAAGGCATCGAGATTTTCTATCCGCGCCACACGGAAGCCATGATTGCCCACTACAGCGCCATGGCGGAGCGTCACGGTCTTGTGCCCACCGGCGGGTCGGACGATCACGGATTGAACGCGGAGGCGGCGCTGATTGGACGGATCAGGCTCTCGTATGAATACGTCGAGACTCTCAAGACCGCGATTGCGGCATCCGGCCAGCGCCGAGTCACATATGCTGAGTCCGCCGGCCGTTAGCCAGTCTCCTGCGGAGGAATCGGCCCCACTCGATCAACGGGGCCAGCCCGGATTTCTCTGGCCCGACGACCGGCCGGCCGAGAAGGAGACTGAGCACGCAGCGTCCCGGGTTCCGCGAACCTGGCAGGAGTGGGTCACAGTCCTGCTGGTAGTCTTCGGCGTCGCCGCATCGCTGTTCATCTACCTAGCCCCACTCCCTTCCGGACTCACCCACGCCGGGAAGGCCGCGAGCGCTGTCTTTCTGCTGTGCACAATGCTGTGGGTGACGAACGTGCTTCCCATCGGCATCACTGGTCTTCTCGCGATTGCGCTCCTCGGCTTGGGGGGCGCCGTAACTCCCGCCGATGCATTTGCCGCATTTGGGAATTCGGCAGTGTTCTTCATTCTCGGCGTGTTTATCATCGCCGCCGCGTTGGTGAAGTCCGGACTGAGTAAACGGTGGGCACTCCTGTTTCTCGTCCGCTTCGGCCGGTCCCCATACGTATTCGCTACCGGCTTGATGCTGACCTCGGCTATCGCCACCGTTTTCATGCCAGCTCAGGCGACGACCGCGATGCTCTTTCCGATTGCGTTCGAGGTGGCTCGCGCAATGAAGCTCCGCCCGGGCGTGAGTCCGTACGGCAAAGTGCTCTTTCTGTCGCTGGCGTGGGGCGCCATGGTCGGATCCAACGCGAGCTTTCTGGGCAGTACGCGCGCGGCTCTCGCACTCGGTATGCTTTTCAAGGCACACGGAATCACGGTCACCTTCTCCGAGTGGATGCTTGCATCGCTACCGCTTGTGGTGCTGGGCATCATTGTCATTCCGCTAATCCTGCGCGTCTCCTTTCCACGAGAGGACGTGGACTTTCAGGGGGCGCGCAAGGTCCTGGAGTCGGCAGTCACGAATCTTGGAGGTATTCAGTGGCCCCAGGTGAAAGTGGGTGGACTCATGCTTCTCACCATCTTTGCCTGGATTTTTCTCGCGGGACGAGTAGACCTTGCCATAATCGCGCTACTGTCGGCTACTGCGATGTTCGCTATCGGCGCGCTCAAATGGGAAGACCTCGAGGGACGCATCTATTGGAGCGTCATTCTAATGTACGGCGGAGCCATCGCGCTCGGAGTGGCTCTCGACAGAACTGGTGCGGCACAGTGGGTCGTCACACGCGGGTTGGGAGAGATTCGCATATCGCCGTTCTTTGCGATCGCCGGCATTGCCGTGGCGGCGCTGATCGTGTCGGAATTCATGAGCAACGCCGCCGCTGTAGCGGTCATGCTTCCGCTGGGATTCACTTTTGGCGAGCAGCTGGGGGCGGCACCCGTTGCAATCATGCTGGCCACCTCTTTCGGAGCCGGACTCGACTTCGCGCTTCCAATAAGCTCGGCGCCAAATACGATTGCCTTCGCAAGCGGCTACATTAGGATGACGGACTTTCTGAAAGCCGGTGCGATGATGACACTCGTGTCGATCGCGATCATGTTGCTGGTTGCGAAGGTCTGGTGGCCGCTGATTGGTTTGGTAACCGTTCCCTGAACTCTGATGTCCGCCGGCGCTACTCTGTGGTTTACTGGACTGCCATCCTCGGGTAAGTCCACCATCGCGCGCGAGGTCGAAGCGATCCTGCTAAGACGCAACCTCAGCGTCGAGCTTCTGGACGGGCCTGAGGTGCGGCAGAGCTTGTCCCGCGGACTCGGCTTTTCGCGCGACGACCGCGAAGAGAATTTGCGCCGGATAGGTTATGTCGCGAAGCTGCTTTCCCGTAATGGCGTGATAGCTATTTGCGCGTCAGTGTCGCCGTATCGCGCCACGCGCAACGAGATTCGCGAGCGGGTTACTAACTTCATCGAGATTTTCGTGGACGTAAGCCTGGCGGTCGCGGAGCGCCGAGACAGCGAAGGACTGTATGCGCGTGCACGCAACGGCGCGATTGAGGAGTTCACCGGAGTCACCGCACCATACGAACCTCCCGAAAGTCCGGAAGTGCACATTCAATCCGATCGGGAGAGCGTCGAGAGCGCCGCAGGCAAGGTCGTAAAGACCCTGGAGCTTATAGGCATTATCCCCGTAGCCGAGGGACACGACCGGCTCAATGTTGCGGACGAGGATGAAGTTCGGCGGCGATTAGCGGGTCTGGGATACATCTAGGACCATGAAGGGGACTACGGATTGCGGAGTTGATTGCGGATTGCGGATTGCGAACCCACTGCTAATTGCGCTGCGAACCAGGTGGTAGTCCGCAATCCGCAATCCAATTCACAGTCCGCAATCCACAGTCCGCAATCCGCAGTCCCCCTACCCGCCTGCCTCCCAAACAGTCACCCCGCGCGTAGCGAAAATCCGAGCTACTGATTCGCCGATCTTGTTGTTTGGAGTGCTGGCGCCAGCCGTAATACCTACGACAACTGGGCTTCTATCCGGAAGCCAGTGCAACTCCTCGATCTCGCCGGCCTTTCCGATCGGCTTGTGCCGTATCGTACCGCGCTCGACGTCGATGCACGTCGCGTCTTCGACGTGAAAAGTGGTAACACGCTCGGCGCACATTGCCGCGAGCGAAAGAGTATTGCTGGAGTTGTACCCCCCCACGACGACCATCACGTCCAGTGACTCGGCGAGGAGCGCCTGTACCGCATCCTGCCGTTCCTGCGTCGCACTGCAAATCGTGTCGAATGACCGAAAATTGGAGGCGCGCCCCTCAGAACCGGAGGCGCGCTCAATGGCCTTCCCCACCTCGGCGGCGATGGCAAGCGACTCGCTTGCCAGCATGGTAGTCTGATTCGCGACGCCGATTCGGCGCAGGTGCGTGGGAGGGTCGAAGCCAGGAGAGGCGCCGCGGCCAAGCTGACCCATGAGTGCGGCCGAATCCAGTTTCCCTTCGATGAAATCGCAGACGAAGCGCGCTTCGGCCATGTCTCTTACCACGAGATAATGGCTGTTCGGGTACCGGTGCACCTGCGATGCCGTGGCGCGGGTTTCTTCGTGGTAATGCTTGCCGTGGATGAGCGCCGTGTACCCCTCACGCGCATAACTTTCCACACGCTTCCAGACGTTCAACACCGAACCGCACGTGGTGTCGACGACGACGCAGCCAATCTCGCGCAGCATCTGGAAGTCGTGAATGGTGACCCCAAAGGCCGGGATGATCACCACGTCCTCGGGTTTTACCACGGAGTAGTCGAAACTCCCGTTCGCAGGCTCGAGTATGTTGACACCCATGGCCCGCAGTTTCGTGTTGATATGCGGGTTGTGGATGATCTCACCGACCAGAATTATGCGCCGGTCCGGAAACTTGCTTCGAGCCTGGTAAGCATACTCGACCGCGCGCTCGACCCCGTAGCAGAAGCCGAACTCGCGCGCTAGTCGCACGGTGACGTCTCCAGCGGTCAGGACGTAATCGCGTTCCCGTAGAAGATCGACCAGGTGGCCGGAATAGTCGGCCTGAAGGGTTCCCTGAACCTCAGTCTTTAGACCGAAACCTTTTCGAAAATAGGTCGCATCCAGGGGCGAAGGTGGTGTCATAAGCCTTTAATCTAGCGTAGGATGCGCGTTAATTGCAGGGAGTGGGGATTAGGGGATAGGCAGCAAATTCGCGAATACTACCCCCCATCCCCCACTCCCCACTCCCCGTTCGTACAGGTAGTCTACAGCTAATGAGTCCCGAAGGCGGCGAGAACGCCGCACCGTTATTACGTCCGCCACCTCTTGTAAAAGGGGACGCAATCGGAATTGTCGCACCCTCATACGCACCCAGGCTCGGGTGGTTATGGCGTGGTGTCAAGGCGCTGGAACATGCCGGCTTCTCCGTCGTTCTGGATCCCGAGATCGAGCAGTCCAGGCTGTTCAAGAGGACAGAGGACGAGCGCAGAGCAGAAAATTTCATGGGGGTTTGGCTGGAGCCGAGGGTGAAGGCGGTAATTGGATGCACAGGAGGTTACGGGGCTGTCCGGATGTTGCCGTATCTCGAGCCGGAGATCTTTCGGCGCAATCCTAAGGCGTTTGTCGGCTACTCCGATATCACCGCCCTGCACCTCTGGCTGATGAGGCGGGCCGGGTTACGCGTCTTTCACGGGCCTACTGTAGACGATCTCATTCCCAGCACGCGCGATCCCACAATGGCATCGCTGCTCGCTTCGCTGACGACGCCCCGCCCAACGGCGAAGATCGGTAAGGGCATAGCGCGCGTGGTCCGGCCCGGACGTGTCACAGGCAGGCTCATGGGTGGCAACCTGAGCCTCGTGCAACAGACGATTGGCACTCCGTACGAGATAGACACGCGGGACGCGATCCTGTTCATTGAGGAGACACGGGACCCGATGTCCGTGGCCGATGAGCGGCTCGTGCACCTGCGCGCTGCGGGGCTGCTGCGAGGCATCCGCGGCATTGTCTTTGGCCAGCTTTCGCTCGACAGATCCGAAGAAGATGAGTTCGAGGATTTCCTGCTCGATCTCGTGTCGGACCTCAATATCCCGATTCTTACGGAGTTCCCCGCAGGTCATGAAGTACCCAACCTGACGTTGCCACTGGGCACGGAGGTCGAATTGGTTGCAGAAGAGACGACGGGCTGGATCGCATACCGCGAGGATGCACTGGAGTCGATCACGGTTTCGTCCGAACCGGCAGACGCTCCGATCCTGGTGCAGGCGTGACCATATCGCGACGTGAGTTCCTGGCTGCTACAGGCGCGGTGTTGGCCGCCGCTAACTGTGCGCCGTCGCTGGCCCTGCCGGCGCGCAAGCGCTACGACGTCCTTATTTCAGGCGGGACGGTTTTCGATGGTACCGGACAGACGCCTGTGACTACGGACGTCGCGCTTTTGGATGGCCGCATTGCGGCAGTCGGGCCTGCACTCGGCGACGACGCCCGGGTTGTGATCGATGCCCGCGGCCTGGCTGTGGCGCCAGGATTCGTCGATATCCACTCCCACGCAGATAGCTCGCTCTTCGAGGATCCGCGCGCCGAGTCGGTGATCAGACAGGGCATCACCACCGTCGTGGTTGGTAAGGATGGAGGTTCGCGCGGTCCCTCGGCGGCTGCGGCAGGCGGCGCGGCGCAGCCTTCGCGCACGTCCGGGCGTTTCGCCACGCTCGGCGACTTCCTCCAGGCGGTGGACAGGCTGCCCAGCGCGATCAATGTGGCGTCCATGGTCGGACTCGGCACCATTCGCGGACTTGTGGTTGGGAATGCGGACCGACCCGCGACTGCCGGCGAGCTGCAGCAGATGCAGTCGTTGGTGTCAGCCGCGCTCTCGCAGGGCGCGTGCGGTGCATCTTCGGGTCTCGAGTATCCGCCGGGCGCCTTTGCGTCGCGCGAAGAGCTCATCGAGCTTTGCCGGCCGCTGGCGTCGCGCGGGCTTCCTTATGCCACCCACATGCGCAACGAGGATGACCACCTTCTCGAGGCGGTGGATGAAGCCATCGCCATCGCGAAGGGTGCCGGCTGTCCACTTCAGATCTCACACCTGAAGACCGATGGGCCACGCAACTGGAAAAAAATCGATGAAGTGCTCGGCCGAATCGAAACAGCGCGCGCCGGCGGTCTGGACGTGACGTTCGACCGCTATCCCTACGCTGCGTACGCGACCGGCCTCACCCTGATATTTCCGGTTCGGACGCTCGATGGCGGAACCTCCGCGTTCCTGTCGCGCATAGCGGACGTTGGTCAGCGCGATACGCTCCGGGAGGGTGTTCTCAAGAAGGTCATGGAGACGATCGGTGGATGGGACAACATCATGATCGCCGGTGTCGCGCACGACGGGGACCGGGCCGCCGAAGGCAAGCGCCTCGGCTCGTACGCCTCGAGCCTGGGAGCCGATCCATACGACACTGCGGTCGCATTACTCACTCGCAGTAAAGGGGAAGTGGGCATGGTAGGGTTTTCAATGAGCGAAGAGAACGTATCGCGATTTCTTGCTCACCCCTTGGGAATGGTGTGCACCGATGGTGGAGCGTTCGCGACCGAAGGCCCCGCGCGCCGAGGGCATCCGCACCCGCGCGGCCTTGGTTCGTTCCCGCGCATTCTCGGGCATTATGTGCGTGAGAAAAAGGCGCTCACGTTGCCGCAGGCGATTCATAAAATGACTGGATTTCCCGCGGCGCGGGTAAAGCTGGCAGACCGCGGCCGGCTTGTTTCAGGCCTGGCCGGAGATGTGGTGGTCTTCGATCCGGCCACGGTGCGCGACCGGGCAACTTTCACGGAGCCCTTTCAGTACCCGGAAGGCATCCGTGCGGTGATCGTCAATGGCCAGATTGCCTTGCGCGACGGCGTACGGACGGAAGTGCGTAGCGGACAAGCGGTAAGGGCTTCCTAGACAAGGGTCCTGCTTGCAGAACCCTTGTCTAGCGCACAAAGCTTCCCAGCGCCTGCACAATCTCAACCGGAAGCACCTGCTTTGTCATCGTTTTTCGGGCGACGCACACAAGCACCTGATGCGCCGTCGCGTGCTGCCTGCCACTCTCAGCGCTCATGACATCGAAGTTGATCACCAGCGATGTACGGCCGATGTGGGAGAAGTACGTCGCGACATCGAGTTGCTCGTCCAGAACGGCTGGCGAGAAGAACTCCGTGTGCATGAGCTTTCGAGGCAGCCAGATGTCGAACCGTTCGAAGATCTGCCCGAATGGAAGCCCGGCTGCACGAAATATCTCGGTCTCGGCGAGTTCGAAGAACCGCAGGTAAGCGCTGTAGCGAATTATTCCAGCGAGGTCGATATCACCCCATCGTACGTATTCCGAGATTACGAACGGGCGAACCCGGCTGTCAGTGATCGGCTGCACTCAGATTACGGAGCAGAGATCGTGCTGTAATCGTCTACGCACGCGACTGATCTCGTGCCGCCGGTCGCTGAATACCGTTCAGCTCTTCACCCTGAACGGCACGGAATACTGTGTTGTTTCCCACATCAATTTGATAACGCCGCGGTCATCGCCCGCGGGAACAATGCTGATCTCGAACTGCTCGACGGGGGCGCTGAGTTTGCACGTGCCCATCGGAATCCGGGCAAGATCCATATCTTCCTTGTATTCGGTGCCCCACTGACCAGTCTGCCTGTTTATGATCAGGCTCGGCATTTCCTCCGGACGGGCCAGCGCGACATCCACATTGGTGTCGCAGGAGGACGCCGCTACCGCTTTTGGTAGCGTGTACAGCGTGTAGTTGCCCGCCGGCACGCTGACACCGTCAAACATCAGATCGCGACTTGTTGTGAAAGTAGTGGCACTGTTGGCGCCGGTACGCCAGACCTCATTGAAGGGAACCAGCGCTCCATAGATCGGCCGGCCACGCATGGAAGGGCGGCTGTAAGACACGGCTATGTTCGCGCCGCCGATGGTCGCGTTCGCGGTACCCGGAGGCGAAAGCATCGGGCGAGCTGACTCGGAGGGCTGAGCAGCCTGGGGCTCGCTCGCAGGCGGCGTAGCTTCAGCCGGCGTTGCGGTAGGCGGGGGAACGTCAGTGGCGCGGGGCGACTGAGCGCAGCCAAGCACAAGGACGGAGAAGGAGAAGAACGGTAGAACGCGCATGGAAGGCAAGGGTCAGAGAGAACATGCACAAACGATAGGTGGACTGCGGATTCCGATCCCGTACACAATAATTACTTGGCTCTACGCTGGCAGTAACGCCTCGAACTTAGCCCCGATCACCGCGCCGTACAACCGAACATCGAGCACCGGACTGTACAACCGAGCACCGGGCACCGCGCTGAACACCGAACACCGAGCAGCGCACGCGTTGCGCGACCTAGCCCGCTCCCGCGCTCCCAAGAGCTGTCATCGGCTTGCCACGATTGAAATGGCTCCGTACAATTTCCTCCCCTTCACGAGCCGCACGTCGCATGCACGAGCAGCGCCACACGTCCGCCAACAACCAGGAATTCGCATTCATCGGAGAGCGCCTGTGGCTCGACTTCGTGAACACGGATGCGAGTCGCAAGGGAGCGCGCTTTGACACGCTCATTGATTTCGAAGCGCTTGTCAAATGGTTGAATACCGCTGCGGTGCTGGATTCAGAGCGGAGTGCGTCCATCCGGCGCCGAGCTCAACAGCAACCAGCAGGCGCGACCGCGGCGCTTGCCGACGCCAGGCGCATCCGCTCAGCGTTGCGTCTGCTTGCGGAACGCGGTGCGGTGTCGTCAGAGATAAGTTTCAATACCGTAGCCGAAATCAACCGCGTGCTCGGCCGAAGCGCCGGAACCCGGCGCCTGGAAGGACGCGCGGACGGAGCTTTTGTGCGAAGCTTCGTTCCGGTCGGAGATGCCTTCGCGGGACTAATGATTCCCATTGTTGAATCGGCGGCGGATGCGCTGGTCCTGCGCGAGCTCGGACGCGTGCGGAGTTGTGGCGATCCTCG
>JACDCM010000354.1 GCA_013817545.1 Gemmatimonadaceae bacterium
GATGTACTGCGCGGGGATAAAAACCCGTGGCCCGAGTGCCGCCGTAATGCCAGGATCGCCGGGCACACTCTCGATCGTCCCGATGATCGCGAAGCGGGTAAAGCCAAGTGACAGGGAATCGCCGACATTCGCATCGAGCGAGATTAGCAGCGACGGGTCCACAAGCGCGTTTCGGCCGCGATGTAGCTCGGGCCATCGGCGAGCGGGCGTGGTCTCGATTACACCATAAAAGGGATACTCAGCGGTTACCGCGCGAATCTGCGCGTAGCGCGTGCCCTCAGTGTGCGTAACCGTGGCCATCGAACCGAACGTGGTGACGCGTGATACCCGTATCCCAGACCGGGGGAGGGAATCGAGGATGCGCTCGACTGTCGCTGGAAACTCTCGCCGCGATGAAAATGCGATATCGCCACCGAGCAGAGTGCGCGATTGTTGGCGCACCGAACGCGTGACATTGCTCGAAAAAGAATCTATTGCGACGAGAGCCGCGACTCCCGCCGAGATTGCTGACATGAAGAGCAGAAGGCGGCGACGTCCGTTCCGGCTCTCTCGCCAGGCCATCGCACCGACCCCGCTGAATCCACTCATGGCGTCTCGCTATCGCTGGCAATGGCGGCATCGCTGGCAACCCTGCCATCGCTCCCAACTGCCCTATCGCTGGCCACCGAGCTATCGCTCCAGACTGCGCTATCGCTTCCAACTGCGCCATCGCTAGCAACCGCTCTATCGCTCGCAACCGCGCCATCGCCTCCAACTGCGCTATCGCTCGCAACTGAACCATCACTAAGTCGAATAATGCGGCCGGCCCGTCCCGCGAGAGCGAGATCGTGTGTGACAATGACAACCGTAGTTCCCGCTTCGCGATTGAGCTCGGCGAGCAGGTCGATGATTCGCTCGCCGGTCGCGGAATCGAGATTACCGGTGGGCTCATCGGCAAAGAGAATGCGCGGCGAATTGGCGAAGGCGCGCGCGACCGCAACACGCTGCTGCTCGCCGCCGGAGAGCTGGGCGGGATAGTGCGTTGTGCGGTCGGCCAGGCCTACACGATCAAGCCAACTGCGGGCGCGGGGCGCAGCGTTGCGCTCGCCGCGCAATTCCAGCGGCACTTGCACGTTCTCGATTGCGGTAAGCGTAGGTATCAGTTGAAAGCTCTGGAAGATGAAGCCCACTTTCTCACCGCGAATCACGGCCCTCGCATCTTCGTCCAGGGTGCCCAGGTCGGTGCCATCGAGGAGCACACTGCCCTCGCTCGGTGTATCCAAACCTGCGAGCAGGCCGAGCAATGTGGTCTTGCCGCTTCCTGATGGACCGACAATCGCGATCCAGTCACCCGCTCGCACGGAAAATGAAACATCGCGCAGCACAGTGAGGCGATGTGCGCCACTCTGATAACTTTTGGTCAATTGACGGGCAACGAGCATGAGACAAATGTTGAAGGGTATGAGCTTACTGGTTGCGGTATCGGCGTGTGGTCAGGCGGCCCAGACCGACTCGAGGGCCGCCGGCGAGACACGCGCGTCGACTGATGCGGCGGCACCGGCGCCCGGTTCCGACAGGACGATCCTCTTTATAGGCACAAGTCTGACCGCGGGACTCGGGCTCGAGCCGGAACAGTCCTATCCTGCCCTGATTCAGGAGCGGATCAACTCCGCCGAACTAAGCTATCGGGTAGTGAACGCCGGCGTGAGCGGTGAGACATCCGCCGGAGCACTCGGGCGGCTCGCGTGGCTGCTCAGGCAGCCGATGGATATTGTCGTAATAGAGACGGGAGCGAACGATGGCCTGCGCGCGCTGAGCGTAAATACCATGCGCGCCAATATCGACTCCATAATCACTCGCGTGAAGAAAGCGCATCCGGCAGCTCGCATCGTCCTTGTGGGAATGGAGGCTCCTACCAATCTCGGCGTCCGATATACAGGAAGGTTTCGGGAAGTCTATCCGGATCTAGCGGAGGAGCACGACGTGACGCTAGTGCCGTTTCTTCTCGACGGCGTCGCCGCCCAGCCGGCGCTTAACCAGGGTGATGGCGTTCACCCGAACGAAGCGGGTGCGCGCATACTGGCAGACAACGTCTGGAAAGTCTTGCGGCCGCTGCTGCGCTGAAATCGGGAATCGGGAGGCGGGAATCGCGAGGCTCACTGCCCCTCCCGCCTCCCGCCTTGACCACCATGAAAGGCTCGCTTAACTTGCTTTGCTGCTTAACCTTGGCAAGAGGCGGCCGGCGCGGGTGCGCGCGGCCGCCATTGAGTCTAAGGGACCGCGTCTATCCACATGTCCTACATTGCGGGTCTAGTTAATGGCAATCCCGGCTACCCAGATTCGTCGCGGAATGGTGATCGTCTTCGAGGGCGATCCCTGCCGCATAATCGAGTTCCGGCATCATACGCCCGGCAACCTTCGCGCGATGGTGCAGGCGAAGCTTCGGAATCTTCGCAGCGGTTCGAACTTCGAGCATCGCTTCAGAGCGGCGGATACGATCCAGAAGGCGGATCTGGAGACCCACGACCTGGAGTTCATGTACAAGGGTGGTGACGTCTACCACTTCATGAATACGGAAAACTACGATCAGCTCGAGATGGACGAGGAGATGCTGGGCGATGCCGCGCAGTGGATGCAGGCGGGCATGAAGATTCAGGCCGAGTACTACAACGGTCGCCCAATGGGAATTCAGCTTCCAAATTCCATGGAGCTCGAGATTGTGGATACTTCGCCCGTGATGAAGACCGCGACCAAGACGGCATCGTCCAAGCCTGCAAAGCTCGAGAACGGCGTCAGCGTCAACATTCCCGAGTTCATCAGCGTTGGCGAGCGCATCAGAGTGAATCCGAACACGGGAGAGTATCTGGACAGGGCGAAGTAGGAGCACGGAGTAGGGAAGGGAGAAGCGAGAGGGTGCCGTTGATTAGAATTCCGTCGCTGATTAACATTCGCTTCCTTGCAGGTCTTTTTTGCGTGAGGAATTGCAGGTTCCTGGAATCGTTTTGGTGGATTCCTTGTTTCCTGCCTTATGGTGGCTGTAGCTCAATTGGTTAGAGCACCGGACTGTGGCTCCGGGGGTTGCGGGTTCAATTCCCGTCAGTCACCCTGGTACGACTCTGGATGCAATTCAGCCGTCGTTTCGGTTCCTGATTTCGGGTACCTGCTTCCATAGGTCCGTAGCTCAATTGGTAGAGCACTGGTCTCCAAAACCAGCGGTTGGGGGTTCGATTCCCTCCGGGCCTGCTGATCATGGTTCTGGTGGGTGCGGCGGTATCGTCTAGGGGACTAGGACGGAGCCCTCTCAAGGCTCAAACACGGGTTCGAATCCCGTTACCGCTATGAACGGTGAACAGTGAACAGTGAACAGTGAACTTCGAGCGAAGAGTGGCACGCGCGGCGTGCGAAGGAGTGGTCAGAAAGTGCTGGCCCCATCGTCTATCGGTTAGGACGGCACTCTTTCAAGGTGCAGAGACGGGTTCGACTCCCGTTGGGGCTATGAAGGGATGTGTGATCTGTGATAGAGGATTGAGGACCTCAGCTGCATGTGTTAATAGCGGGTAGCCCGAATTTCCTGATCGCCGTTCACTGTTCACTGTTCACTGTTCACTTTTGGGGCTGTAGCTCAGCTTGGTTAGAGTGCCGGTCTGTCACACCGGAGGTCGCGGGTTCGAGCCCCGTCAGCCCCGCTCGAAGAAAAGTTGCCCTGGTGGTGAAATTGGTAGACACGCCATCTTGAGGGGGTGGTGCCGTAAGGCGTCGCGGTTCGAGTCCGCGTCAGGGCATAGCGACAAAGTGGAGGTGCCGCCAGCGTAGCTCAGTGGTAGAGCACTCGATTCGTAATCGAGCGGTCGTCGGTTCAATCCCGACCGCTGGCTCTCGGCTGAGGAGGGTGTCGAAGTCTCGGCAGCAGATTCGCGGGTGTAATTCAGTTGGTAGAATGCCAGCTTCCCAAGCTGGACGTCGCCGGTTCGAGTCCGGTCGCCCGCTCTTCAAATGGTTTAGACAAGTCGCTAGCGAACCCGCCTCGGCAAGGGAAGCCCAGGAGCACGCACGTCGACGCCTTCAGCGGCCTGCGGGAGGCCCTGGGCTGTGGCTCATCGCGGCAGAGCCGCCTTTGCCGCTCCGGAGCTTTCCTGTCCCAGATTCTGAAACTGGTTCAGCGTCACTGTCAGGCGGCTCGTGCCGCTGGGGTTGCGGACCATCACGAAGTGCCGGCCGTCCGGAGCCACGTCGTATCCCGGGTGCGTCGGGTCGCTTACGTAGTCACCATTCGAGAAGAGCGCGGTGCGGCGCAGGACGTCGAAGGTAGACCCCACCACGTCTACCTCGGCCGCCAGCATCATTGACCCGCTCTGGTAGAACAGCTCGCCGCCGCGCGGCGACCACACAGGCACAGTGCCGCCGTCGAGCGAGACCGGATAACGTGCCCCCATGCCCGGAAACGATCGGACGTAGACCTCGTAACGCCCGGACTCGTTGGATGCGTA
>JACDCM010000355.1 GCA_013817545.1 Gemmatimonadaceae bacterium
GAGTACAGCTGCGTGATCGCAAAGGCAATGTTGAGCGTGCCCAGGGTGACGATGAATGGCGGGAGCTTGACCCGCGTTACGAGGAACCCATTGAGCAGGCCGAACAAGGTCGTCACGCCAATGCCGCTTACGATGGCGAGGGGCACGGGTACCCCGTGCTGAACTGCCAGCGTGGTCATCACGATGCCACCCAGCGCCATCACCATCCCGCACGAGAGGTCCACCCCCGCGGTGAGTATCACCAGCGTCTGCCCGATGGCGATCACGCCCACCACCATCACCTGCTGCAACACGAGTGACAGATTGTCGCCGGTGAGGAAGCGGTCGCTCCGGATGGCAAAGAATGCACATGCCAGCAGCAGGGCGAGCAGAGGACCAAGCGTCGAGAGCGATGGCCAACGGAGCTTCATGCAGCGTCTACTTGCGACCGAAGCAGAGTTCCAGACCCGTCTTCACGTTCTTGCTCTCCACGCCAGGTACTGGCTTGGCCGCGATCAGGGCGACCCCGGTGTCGGTGTAGCCGCTTGGCTTCTTGCCGGTCTTGAGAAAGGCCATGCCCGCGGCCACACCCAACTCAGCCATCTTGAGCGGGTACTGCTGTGCAGTGGCCGCGATCGCGCCGCTGCCGACGTCACGCACACCTTGGCAGCCGCCATCGACCGAGACCAGGATCACACCCTTTTCCATCCGCCTCGCCTTGAGCGCCTTGTAGGCGCCGGCCGCCGTGGGTTCGTTGATCGTGTAGACAACGTTGATGTCCGGATTCTTCTGCAAACAGTTTTCCATCGCCGTCTGGCCTTTGGCCTGGTCACCGTAGCTGTCGGCCATGCACACGACTTCAGCGGGCTTGCCGAGCGTGTTGACTTTGGCGCCAGGAGCGGCGAGTCCAAAGCCGTTGAGGAAGCCGTTGTGGCGTTGTGCTCCGACCGGATGACCGGGGATCAGGTCGAGTGTGGCGATGCGCGCGGTCTTCCCGCCGAGTGCTGCCCGGGCATACTGGCCAATGAGCATACCGGCCCTGTAATTGTCTGAGGCGAACAGCGCATCGGTGGCATCGACAGGATCGGCCGGACTGTCCAGGGCGATGACGAGTATTCCCCTGGCGCGCGCTCTTCGGATGGCGGGGACGATGCCTTTGGAGTCGCTCGGCGTGATCAGAATGACCTTCGCACCTGCGGCGATCATGTTCTCGATGGCGGTCACCTGGCCGGCGTTATCGCCATCGTTCTTCCCTGCGCCGGAAATCAGCCGCGCGCCGTGAGCCCTGGCCGCGGCCTGCGCTCCTTCCTTCATCTTCACGAAGAACGGGTTGGTCTCGGTCTTGGTGATCAACCCAATTATCGGGGTCTGCGCCCGGGCGAGGCCGGGTAGCACGACCAGGGCGGTGAGCAGCATGACGTGCCGCAGTTGCATGATATTCCTCGTTGGTGACATTTGACGGGTGCGGGACGAACATGGCCATCGCGGGCGATCGTCATCTGAATTGACTCGGAGAGCGGCATGAAGCAAGAGCCCGGCTTCATCGTATGTGGCGAGGCGCTATTCGATGTGTTCACCACGGGGAGTAGTCCATCGGGCATGTCGCTTGATGCCCGCGTGGGTGGTTCGCCATTCAATGTGGCGGTGGGGCTCGCGAGGCTGGCGCAATCGGTTGCGTTCTTCGGTGCGCTGTCGCGTGATGCATTCGGCGACTTCCTGGCGGGAGTCCTGGCCCGCGAGGGAATCGATACCTCGACTGTCGTTCGCACGGGCGCCCCCACCACATTGAGCATGGTGAGCCTGGATGAGCATGGTGTGCCGTCGTACGCGTTCGACGGCGAAGGCAGGGCCGACCGTCAGCTGAGCATCGGAGCACTCGAGTGCGTGCCCGAAGGCGCACGCGCGATACACCTGGGCTCCTACGCCACCGTTGTGGAGCCGATCGCTGGTACCCTGCGAGCTCTGGTGGACCGCGAGCGCAGCAAGGCGCTGATCGCTTACGATCCCAACGTGCGGCTCAACGTAGTGTCGGACCCGGCGACGTGGCGCCGCGCTGTCGAGTGGATGCTGCCGCGCACCGACCTCCTCAAAGTGAGCGAGGACGACCTGCGCGTGCTGGCGCCCGACGCCAGCCCCGAGGCCTTTGCGGCGCACGCGCTGAGCGCCGGCGTAGCCCTTGTCGTGCTGACGCGTGGGCCAGAGGGCGCGACCGGATGGACGCGTGACACAGAGGCAACGGTGCCCGCGGCGCCAGTACAGGTGATCGACACCGTGGGTGCTGGGGACACGTTCCAGGCCGCCTTGCTTACCTCGCTCGCCGAGCGCGGGGCGCTGGATCGCGAAACGCTGGCCTCTCTCAAGGGAGCAGAGGTCCGTGAGGTGCTTGGCTTTGCGGCGCGGGCGGCGGCAATCACCTGCTCGCGGCGCGGTGCGGACATGCCTCGAAGAGCGGATTTGGCAGCTTCTCCTCCAGGTGCGGTGCATTGACGGGCGCGCTGAAGCAACCCAGACTCTGGAGCCCTAAACCGATCGCGGTTAATCCGCGGACAAGAAGAACATTGAACGCCTACTCCTCTCTCGAGCACCATTCCAACATGCGCCGATCCTGCCTTGTCTCCGCCGCGCTGTTCATCGTAACGGCAATGCCCGCGCGCGCCCAGATCCGCGCGACGTCGATGCTCACTCTCGACGGCGCCAGGAATATCGCGACGGCCGCCGAGGCGGAAGCCAGGAAGAACAACTGGAGTGTTTCGATCGCCATCGTCGATGCGTCGGGCGGGCTGGTATTCTTTCAGAAGGGCGACAACACACGTCCGTCAAACGTTGAGTACTCGATCGCGAAGGCGCGCACCTCGGCGCGGTTTCAACGTGAATCGCGATTGCTCGACTCCGCGGTGACGGCGGGGCGCATCCATACGCTCGCAGCTGACGCACTGCCCATCGAAGGCGGTGTCCCGATCATCGTGAACGGTCAGGTGATCGGAGCAGTCGGAGTAAGCGGGGCGACATCCGCGCAGGACGCGCAGATTGCGAAGGCGGGAATAGCGGCGCTCAAGACGACGCCATAGACGAGGCATCAGTTCGCGGTAAGCTATTCACTCCACCCCGCCGGCTTCCTCGATCAGTCGCATCGCGGGCTCGCTCACGAAGATCGGGGCATGGAATCGGCGCCCCCACGACAGGGCGGTGACGTTGCGGTACTCATGTCTCGCATCGTCACCGTGTCCGGGGTGGAGGCGCTTCCAAAGCGACGCGCGCGCATTGGGGTCGGCACCGTGTTCCAGCAGGAGCCTGGTCAGCGGCGCAACGAATGGCCCGCGTTTGTTGTGGTTCATCCAGAAATTCGGCTGCGAGACAACGGTCGCGAAGAGTGCCGTGTATCCGCCAAAGCCGCCGTCTCCCACTGCAGCGCGTGCGTTGACGTCCATTCCCTTGTCGAGCAGCCAGCGCGCGATCTCCATCTCGTCGTAGTCAACGCACATGTGAAGCAGGGTCGTACCGCCGAGCGGCGTGCCGACCGTCGCATCGATCTCATCGCCGCATCCCATCTCGGCGGGGTAGATGTCGCGGTGGGAGAAGGTACGACCAAGGATGCCCGGATCGCGTCGAAGATGCTCCTCCAGGAGGTCGATGCGCCCGCGGTGCAGCGCCATCGGCGGTGTGTCGGGAAACTCGACACCGTGGCGCTCGTACATCTCCAATATCGCGTGCTTGGCCGACGGATTGCGCCCGTCGGTTTGAATAACGACATCTACTGGTGCGAGGAGTTTGCCCGCGGCATCGCGCACGCGGACACCGAGGTCGAGGAGGAGCGCGGTGCCTTCCGCGCTGAGTGTGTAAGCTGGTCCGCCGAGCGCACCGTCTGGGGGAACGGGCTTGCCGAGCATTGCGTGCAGCATTTTCGCCGTGCCGATCTTGCCCTGGAGTGCCGCGCGTCCCATGGCAGACTCGAGGTCGATGGC
Organism: Gemmatimonadaceae bacterium; assembly: GCA_013817545.1. Taxonomy (GTDB): domain Bacteria; phylum Gemmatimonadota; class Gemmatimonadetes; order Gemmatimonadales; family Gemmatimonadaceae; genus JACMME01. The sequence goes on from JACDCM010000355.1 coordinate 3,942, forward strand.
ACCGATACCATGCAGCATCTGGATGATGCGGTCGCGCCCAACGTTCGCCGCGTAAGTCATCGGCGGACCCCAGTTGCTGTTCTTGCGGATGAGCGTGGGCTCGTGGAGAAGTTTCGGATTGGTGGTCACGAGGCCGCGCACCATTTCCAGGTCGTCGCGCCAGATCGCGTCAACCAGTTCCACGGCCTGCACGAGTCGTGTCCAGCTCGATGCTTCGTAGCTGCGCGCCAGGACGAGCTGCGCGTCGGCGAGCTTGGCGGCCGGTGGTTCGATGGGATCAGGATGGTGCTCCCTCAACTCCGCGATCGCGGCAGGGTCGCCGGCGTGCATGGCGCGGAGGAGGTCCTTGGCCTGGTGCTTGAGCTGATCCAGGTTTGGATAGACGGGCAGCCAACGGACAGGCATGACGAGCCTCCTTGGGTATGCCCGTGGTCCGCTGGCGTCGGGCGAGAGGAGGTTCGAAGAACGACCGTTACTTCACACGCTGCTCAGGTGGACTCGGTCCTGTCCGCGGA
>JACDCM010000356.1 GCA_013817545.1 Gemmatimonadaceae bacterium
CGCTGCCGCGCATGCGCGTCGATCACGTGATGAACTTCGCCTGGAAGTTCATGCTGCCGATGGCCTTCGCCTGCATTCTCGCCGCGGCCGTCTGGCATTATCAAGCGGGCGGACTTAGCGGCTGGATCTGGTCGCTCGCGATCGTAATCATCTGCTACCTCGCGCTCTCGCGGATGCTCGAGACGCAGAAGAAATTTGCGCCGCGCACTTACCGCTTCGCCGAATGAGCGCTGCCGCACTTATCGTCATCGCAATAGTGATGCTGGCCGGCGCGATCGCCGCCGCGTTGTTGCCGCGTCTCATCCAGGCCGCGCTCTGCCTGGTCGTCGCCTTCTTCGGCATTGCCGCTCTCTACTTCTTGTTAGGCGCGGAGTTCGTTGGCCTCGTGCAAGTCTTCGTCTATGTCGGTGCCGTCGCGGTGCTCATCGTCTTTACGATTCTGCTGACGCGCCGCGACAGCGAGAAAGAGCGCGTTTTCAACTGGAGCGGAGTGCTCCTCGCACTGGCTGTCTTCGCTGCGCTGCTCTGGGCGATCTTCGGCACACCGTCACTCGCCGTCGCCGCGCCCGCGGTTGAACCACTCAGCGTCCGTCGCATCGGCGAGGTGCTGATGACCGATTACGTCTGGCCGCTGCAATGTGTTGGCCTTCTCCTGACCGCGGCCCTGCTCGGTGCGCTCGTCCTGGTGATGGAGGAACGGCGTTGAGGCGCCGGTCTCCGCCCAGGGAAGCGCACGCTTCCAGCGTGCGCTCCCCAATCCGCATGGCGCGGGAATCATGAGACCGACACTCCAACTGGTTCTCATCATCTCCGCTGGATTGTTTTCGATCGGCTTGCTCGCGGCCCTCAGTCGCCGCCACGCGATTTTTATCCTCATTGGCATCGAGATGATGCTCGCGGCTGCGAACATCAATTTCGTCGCGTTCTGGCGTTTCGCGCCGCCGCCGCAACCGCCCACCGGCGTGATGGTCGCCATCTTCGCTATCGCCATCGCCGCCGCCGAAGCCGCGGTGGGCCTTTCGCTCGTCATCGCCGTTTACCGCCATTACCGCACGACCGGCGTCGACCAACTGGACCAGCTCAAAGGATGACCCTCTAAATCGTGCTCGTGCTCCTGATCGTGCTCGTAATCGCCGCATGACAACGTGGATCGTCACCAATCTTTGGTTGATTCCCGCGGTGCCGCTCGCCGTCGCCCTCGCAATCCTGAACCTGAACGGTGCCCGCCGCAGACCAGCCGCTGCGCTCGCCATCTTTGGACAGCTCGGTGCCTTCGGCCTTGCCCTGATAGCTTTTCTGCAAACACTCAGCGCTCCAGGCTTTCGCGCGTTTCACAACTTCACCTGGTTCACCTTCGGTGATCAGGCCATCCGTCTTGGCTGGCTCCTCGATCCGCTCACCGCGGCCATGCTGGTGATGATCACGTTTGTCGCGCTTTGGATTTTCGTCTTCAGCGTCGGCTACATGGCGCACGACAAGAACTACACGCGGTTTTTCGCGTACCTGTCGTTCTTCACTGCGGCGATGCTCGGCGTCGTGATTGCGAACAGCCTGCTCCTCCTTTTTGTCTGCTGGGAACTGGTCGGGCTCGCCTCATATCTGCTGATCGGCTTTTGGATTGAGAAGCCGAGCGCGGCGGCCGCAGCGAAGAAGGCCTTCATCACTACGCGCATCGGCGACATCGGGTTCTTCCTGGGAATACTCTGGCTTTATCGAAGCAGCGGAACGCTGCTCTTCTACGATGATGGTGGTCGCGGTTGCCTGGAAGGCGCGGCCCTCGTCGCGCTCGGCGCCAGTGCCACTTCCATCGCATTGCTGATTTTCTGCGGCGCGGTCGGGAAATCCGGCCAATTCCCGCTGCACGTCTGGCTGCCCGACGCGATGGAGGGTCCGACGCCGGTCAGCGCCTTGATCCACGCCGCCACCATGGTTGCGGCCGGCGTTTTTCTCGTGGCGCGCGTCTATCCGATCTTCTCGTTAGGCGCAGTTCAGGGCGTCACGACTTCGCTGACGGTTGTGGTCTGGATCGGCGTGATCACGGCTTTGCTGGCGTCGCTCATTGCCGTCGCGCAATACGACATCAAACGCATTCTGGCCTACTCCACCGTCTCACAGCTCGGCTTGATGATGGTCTCGTTAGGGGTGGGCGGCGTGGCCGCCGGGATCATGCACCTGCTGGCGCACGGATTTTTCAAAGCACTGCTCTTCCTCGGTGCCGGTTCCGTCATTCACGGCACCCACCACGAACAGGACATCCGTAAGATGGGAGGACTGCGGGGCATTATGCCACTGACCTTTCTCACCTATGCGATCGGCATGATGGCACTGAGCGGTGTGCCGCTTTTCTTTGCCGGCGCGTGGACGAAAGAAGAAATCCTGCACGCCACCTCGCATTGGCCGGCCTCGCGGCTGCCGCATTACCTCATGATGGGCGGCGTTGTTCTGACCTCGCTCTATATGACGCGGCAGATGATCTACGTCTTCTTCGGGCAGCGCCGCGCCGCGTCCGAGCGTGCGCACGAAAGCCCGCGCGTGATGACGTTGCCCCTCCTCGTTCTCGCGGTCTGCACCATCGGCCTCAGTATATTCCTCACTCCAGCGTGGCCGTGGTTGCACGAATACCTCAGCGGCACTGTGGCGCCGGTGGAGTTCGGGGGATTACTTCAACCGATGCTCTTCGTCTCGCTCACCCTCGTCGCGGCTGGCGTCGGTCTCGGAGTCGTGATCTACCGGCGGGTTGACCAAGCCGACCCGCTGCAACGCGCACAGCCCATCGTCTTCAGTTTTCTCGAGAACAGGATGCGGCTCGATGAGCTCTACGCCCACACGGTAATCGCGTTTGCTCGTGGCGCAGCACGCGCCTCCGATTGGATGGATTGCTGGATCTGGGATGGGATCGTCCGCGGAGCCGGTAACGTCGGACAGCTCCTCGGCCTCGTGACCAAGGGTGTTGATGAACGCGGCATCAACGCCGGGGTGGATGAAGGCGTGACCGGCACGCGCAGCCTTAGCCGATTCCTGTCCGCAGCGCACTCGGGTCAAGTGCAGCGATACCTCGGCGGCGTCGCAGTCGGGATGCTGGCGCTGCTTCTTCTTTACGCGTGGCTGGGATGATCACCGCGCTCATTCTCCTTCCGCTCGCCGGCGCGCTTTGCGTGAGCGTTGCGCGACCGAATCACGCGCGCGCCATCGCCCTGGTGTTCAATGCCCTTACTGCGATTCTCGCGCTGGCTTTGTGGCGGAACTTCGACACCGCTACAACTGGTCTGCAGTTCGCGGAGCGCCATCTCTGGATTCCGTCGATCGGCGCGGAATATCTCGTCGGCCTGGACGGCTTGAGCCTGCTGCTCGTGCTGCTGACCTCGATCATCTTCCCGTTCGCGCTCCTGGCGCAACGCGGAAGCGGCGGGCTCTGCGCCCTGATGCTCGTTACGCAGGCCGCGCTTTACGGCGCCTTTACGGCGCAGAACTTCGTTCTCTGGTTCCTTTTCTACGAGATGAGCCTCATTCCCTCATTCCTCCTCATCAAGCTTTGGGGCGGTGAGAAGCGGGACCGCGCTGCGACGAAGTTCTTTGTTTATACCTTTCTCGGCAGCGTCGCGATGCTGCTTGCCTTCCTCGGAATTTACCTCGCGCGCGGCACGTTCGATTTCAGCCAACTGACCGAAGTTGGGAGAGGCGGTGGGGTCCTGACCGGCAGGATGGCCTGGCTCAGTTTCGCCGGAATTTTCCTGGGTCTCGCGGTCAAGGTCCCGCTCTTCCCGTTCCACACCTGGCTCCCCGACGCGTACGAAACCGCGCCAACCGGAGTCTCGATGGTGCTGACTGGCACCCTCTCGAAGATGGGGGTCTACGGATTCATCCGTCTGCTCCTGCCGTTATTCCCCCACGAGTGCAAGCTGGCGGGTCCATGGCTGCTCGGTCTCGCGGTCTCCTCGATCATCCTCGCCTCACTGGCCGCCTGGGCGCAGCGCGATCTGAAGCGGATGGTCGCCTATCTTTCGATCAATCACCTCGGCTACTGCATGCTGGGACTTTTTGCGATCAGCGCCACAACTGGAGAGGCGATGATCGATACGCAGGCGGCCTTGAGCGGCGTGTTCATGCAAATTTTTAACCATGGCATCACAGCCGCGGCGCTCTTCTACTTCGTCGGTCTGCTCGAGCAACGCCGCGGGTCGCGCGGCTTGGAAGACTTCGGCGGATTGATGCAGCGCACGCCGATTCTCTGCGGCTGGATGAGTGTAGCGATGTTCTCTTCGTTAGGCTTGCCCGGCCTTAATGGCTTCGTCGGCGAATTCCTGATCTTTAAAGGCTCTTTCGCGGTCGCGGCCACCTTCACCTCCGTGGCGGTGTTCGGTCTACTGATCACGGCGATCATCTTCTTGCGCGCCATGCAGGCGCTCTTCAGCGGACCACTCGCGGAAAGTTGCAGCATTTTTCCCGACTTGG
>JACDCM010000357.1 GCA_013817545.1 Gemmatimonadaceae bacterium
CTCTGACCCCTTGAGATCCCCGAACTTGCAGGTACTCCCCATCCCCCACGCCCCAGTTCTTCTTACGGCGTTGCTATTTCAGCCGGCGCCAGCTTCTCCGCCTCGCGACGCTCGCGGTCTTTTCGCTCCCGAATACGCTTCACCGCCGCCTTGAAATCATCGTCACGCGCCGCGCGCGCGGCGTGGAAAGCAATGTCGCGGCTCATGTAGCTCAGCGCGCGCTCGCGCTCGAGCGACGTCGGATTTGACTGCACGTTGAGCGGAAGTAGCGCCAGAACTGCGCTCGGGATCTGGATGCTGCCAATGTAGATCTTGTTCTGATCGAGACCGTACTTCTTCCCGTTTCGGGTAACGGTCCAGTCGCCGGGTTTCCGTCCCCTGGGTGCGTTGGCGGCGATGGAGTCCTGATGTGCGGTTAGCCTGGCCACCAGCCCGCTATCCAACCGTTCGAGCATCGTCTTGGGTGCGGTCACCAATGGACCTGGCGTAGCCCAGAGACGCTGGTCCGAGTAGGACGGAACAACGCCTTGAGTTGGTCCTCCACTTCCCACAACGGGCCCTGACCCACCTTCCGCAGCGGCAGGCTCGGAAGCTGGTGGCGGAAGCTCCGAGGGCGTCTCCAGAGGCGATTTGAGGATCGGAGCGGGAACTTTGCTAACGCGACGCCCGTCACCCCCACTTCGCCCAGCTGTCGTCACCCCGCGGTCAGGGACGGCGAGGAAACCTATGCGTTCGACCGGAAGGCTGGCGGTATTCTGCGCCCTGTCGGCATTCCAGAAGGGCGCGCCGATTTTGAGAGCGTAGATGAGACCGCCGCCAACCACGATGTGGACAGCGACGGAAACAAGCCAGAATCCGCTAAGCCGTTGCTTCAACGGATGCCAGCGCCAAAAGCCGCCAGGACGCGCGCAGCACGGCCAGCCGCTTCTCTGATACGTTCCGGCGAAGTGACGAACGAAACACGCACGAATCCTTCTCCTCCAGCCCCGAACGCGGAGCCAGGCAGCAGAACTACACCCTCTTCCATGAGCAACCGTTCGGCGAACGCGGCGCTTGGAAGCCCTTCTGGAAGCGCGAGCCAGCAATACATGGTCGCCTTGGGAACTTCACACACAAAACCGGCTGATCTGAATGCGTCAATCGCCGCATCGCGCCGCTCGCGAAAGATAGCAATGTTTCCTGGCACGAACTCGTCGTAACTCTCGAGCGCGGCCACACCAGCGGCCTGAATAGGCATGAAAGGCCCGGTGTCTACGAACGTTTTCACCTGCGCGAGCGCCGCCGCGATCTCGGGACGAGCAACCGCCCAACCGCAGCGCCAGCCCGTCATGTTGTAGGTCTTTGAAAGCGAATGGAACTCGATCGCCACATCTGCAGCACCTTCTATCTCGAAGATGCTGGGCGGACGATACCCGTCGAAAGCGAGCTCTGAATACGCGTTGTCATACACCAAAAGGATGTCGAGTTCCCTGCATCGGTCCACCATCCGCTTGAGATACTCTCTCGGCGCGATGGCGGCGGTCGGATTGTTCGGATAGTTCAGATAGATCATCTTCGCGCGGCGCAGCACTTCCGCCGGAACTTCATCAATCTCGATTAGAAATTTGGTCCGCGGCCTTAGCGCATATTTGTATGCGGTACCATTACTCAGCAGCGTGCCGCCCACGTACGCGGGATAGCCGGGCTCCGGGATGATCGTGATGTCTCCCGGATCCAGATACGCGAATGCCAGGTGCGAAAGCCCTTCCTTCGATCCAATGAGCGGAACCACTTCAGTAAACGGGTCGAATGACAGGCCAAACCGTTTGAGCATCCAGCTCGACACCGCTTCGCGATAAGCAGGCAACCCAAGAGCCCAACCGTAGCGCTGCATGGCGGGCTCGTGCACCGCCCTTTTCAAAGCTTCGATTGCCTTGAGTGGCGGCGAAAGATCGGCATCGCCCGCGCCAAGATCGATTACATCGACGCCACGGGCCTGGAGCTCACGCTTTTTCTGCGGGATGCTGGCGAGCAGGTACACCGGAAGCTCCGAAAGCTTTTGCGCGCGTTCTGGCACGGCTACTCCTCATCCTCGATTACAGGGTTGGTCACTCGGCTAACACCCGCGACGATAACCTCCACCACGTCGCCGGCTACCAACGGACCCACGCCAGCGGGTGTTCCAGTGGCGACGAGATCTCCAGGTTCCAGGGTCATGATGTGAGATATGTAAGCAAGCAGCTCATGGATGGGAAATACCATGTCAGCGGAGGTGGCTCGCTGCTTCTCCGTGCCATTGACGCGAGTGACAATCGTCAAGGTGTCCAGGTCCAGATCGGGTATCGGCGCAGCTGCAACCGGACAGAAGCTATCGAAACCCTTGGCGCGGGTCCACTGAAGGTCGCTCCGCTGAAGGTCTCGCGCCGTAACGTCATTCATCGCGAGAACCCCGCGAACCGCCGCCATCGCCTCCTCCGATGTAGCGCGGCGGAGCGCCGTCCCGATAACCACCCCGATCTCCCCCTCGAACTCTACGTGACTGGACGCTCGCGGAAGGACGATTGGCGAACCGGTTCCGATCACGCTGGACGGCGGTTTCAGAAAAATCAGCGGCTCTTTCGGGATCTCGTTTCCCATCTCCTTTGCATGATCGCGATAGTTGCGTCCGACACAGACGATTTTCCCGGGACGAATCATGCTGACTGCCCACCATAGAATGCCCGGATTTCCGGAAGCATGCTTGCCCATGATCCTGACAGCCGGCGGGCGGCCGGAAGTGCCGCGAGCATCTCGCGGCCATAGCTCTTGCTGAGCACACGCGGATCGCACAGAACGACAACGCCATGGTCGGTCCCCGTTCTGATAAGTCGCCCAAAACCCTGTTTAAGACGCAGCGTCGCGTGCGGCAGCATGAATTCACGAAATGCGTCGCCACCACGTGCCTCGATAGCCTCACAGCGCGCAGCCGTCAGCGGTTCCGATGGTACGCGAAACGGGAGCTTGCTGAGAACCAGACCGCGGAGCGCGTCCCCGGGCACATCTACCCCTTCCCAGAACGACGCCGTGCCCACGAGTATCGCGCGACCCGATTCGCGGAAACGGCGTAGCAGGGCGTCGCGCGAATCTTCGCCGTGCACCAGGAGCGGCCACCGCCGATCCACTCCATTGAAGCGCAGCTGCTGCGCGGCCTGGCGGAGGTCGCGGTGACTGGTGTAGAGACCGAACAACCCCCCGTCGGATGCCCCTGCGAGATCCATGATGGCGCGCACCACCCCATCGGCGTGCCGGTTGGCGTCCACGTTTGGTGCCGCGATGTCCGAGGGCAGCGCAAGAATTGCCTGCCTTTGATAGTCGAACGGCGATGCAAAAATGGCGGTCACCGGTTCCAGAGCCGGCTCGTCCAGCCCGAGCCGCTCGGCGAGGAACCGGAAGTCCGCTCTGGCCGCAAGCGTCGCCGATGTAATCACTCCGGTCTCGATCCGACTCCAGAGGTCATCGCGCAGGATAGGAGCGATATCGAGCGGAACCGCAGTCGCGGCGACGTTTCTGTCGCGGCCGCGTACTTCGATCCAGCGGACGGTCTGATCAGCAGATGGGGGTGGACGCAGCGCAGCGAGAAGGCCCGAGGCGGCACTGTCGAGCCTGCGGACGATCGCGCGCACTTCGTCGAGCAGGCGCGCAATGTCAGGCCGTTCCTCTCCCGCGCTCTCATAGCGTTCGTGTACGACACGGAGTCCTTCCTGCAGAATACGAATATCCCCCGTCACATCCGTCAGCGCAGCGTCCAGTCCCGCGCGCCAAACGGGATGATTCGCGAAATCGTCGGTGAGGCGGAGAGTCTGATCCTTGTTTTCCGCAAGCACAGAATCGAGAAGATCGAACAGCACCCCGCTCTTCGCGCGCGCGGACGCAGCCGAGGGTGCCAGGCGTTGGCGCAGAAGATCCAGCGTGGCAACACTCCACAAATCGTTCTTGCCGCGCTCCTCCAGCTTGTCGGCAAAGGCATTCAGCAGTCCCTTGCCGTTCCTGTCGAGGCGAGCGAAGAGGCGCTGTAGTCCACGGTCGGTTACCGAAGCGCCAAGGTGCTGAGCCGCCGCATCCTCGAAGTGATGTCCCTCGTCAACGATCAAGCGCTTGTATGCCGGCAGAACCGCCGCGTCACTCCAGTTGCCCTGCTTCCGCCGCACGGCCAGGTCAGCGAGCAGCAGGTGATGGTTTACAACGATGACGTCCGCCTGCGCCGCCCGCTTGCGGGCCTGGAAGAGAAAGCACTTTTCAAAGAACGAACATTTGAGACGCAGGCAAAGGTCCGGCTCCGCGGAGACTTCATCCCAGACTTCGGGGTGGGGCGGAGTTGCGAGATCGCTCAGGGAGCCATCGGTGGTGTGTTCCGACCATGCGCGTATTGTCTCGAGAGCGGCGCTTTTGTCGCTTTCGAAGAGGCCGCGTGCGGTGTCGCGCGTGTTGTGC
>JACDCM010000358.1 GCA_013817545.1 Gemmatimonadaceae bacterium
GTTAGTACTGCCCTGGCCGCGACTATGCCGTGAAAATCCTCGGGTGTGGTCTCCTCACGCACGAGTATCACCGCATCTCCTTCCGCCGCCCGTTGTTCAGCGACGTCGGGATCGAAGACGGCGCGTCCACTCGCGGCGCCCGGGCTCGCGGGCAATCCTATTGCGATCGGCGTAGCGCGGGCTGAAGGATCGATGATTGGGTGGAGGAGCTGATCGAGCTGCTCGGGAGGAACCCGCATCACTGCTTCGCTATGCTCGATCAAACCTTCCGTCACCATCTCTTCGGCAATGCGTATCGCGGCCGCTGCGGTGCGTTTTCCGTTTCTGGTCTGGAGGAGGAACAGCTTACCGCTCTCGACGGTGAACTCGATGTCCTGCATGTCACGGTAGTGTCGTTCGAGCCGCGCCTTTGTCTCGAGAAGCTCCTCATAGGCGCCAGGCAGCCTGATCGCCATCTCGTCGATATGCAGGGGCGTGCGGATTCCAGCGACGACATCCTCCCCCTGCGCGTTGACCAGAAACTCGCCGTAGAAGCGCCGCTCGCCCGTGGAAGGATCGCGAGTGAATGCCACGCCAGTTCCTGAATCATCTCCCATGTTACCGAACACCATGGCCACGATGTTCACCGCTGTTCCGATTACATCCGGAATGCCGTTCACCCTGCGGTAGTCGATGGCCTTCTTCAGCGTCCACGATTTCCACACCGCTTCGATTGCGCCCCACAATTGCACGAGCGGGTCCATCGGGAATTCGGTGGATGTCCTGCTTCGAACCAGCGCCTTGTACTCATCAACCAGATTGCGAAGAGCATCCTCACCAAGCTCGGAGTCACTTTCCACTCCAGCTGTGAGGCGTTTGGCTTTGAGCAAGTACTCGAAATCATGACTGTGCACTCCGAGCACGACATCGCCGTACATCTGGATGAAACGCCGGTAGGAGTCATATGCGAAACGCGCATTACCGCTCTGTTTGGCAAGGCCCTCAACCGTCGCGTCGTTAAGGCCCAGATTCAGAATGGTCTCCATCATGCCCGGCATGGACATGGGCGCGCCGGAGCGCACTGAAACCAGCAGCGGGTTTGTCGCGTCACCGAGCTTGCGCCCCGTAGCGGCTTCCAGGCGGCTGGTATTACGCGCAACCTCATCACGAAGCTCCGGCGGATATGATCCGTGCTGCAGATATCCGACGCACACACTGCATGCGATGGTATATCCCGGCGGAACGGGAACTCCCAGATTCGTCATCTCGGCGAGGTTGGCACCTTTGCCGCCGAGCATGTCTTTCATGTCGCGCGTACCCTCGGCCTTTCCTTCGCCGAAGAAGTACACCAGTTGGTTCACGGCTTGACCTTCCTCATTGGGCTTATCCACTCAGCACCCGCATCCAAAGCGCAGCTTGTTGGGATCGGTTGGCGGTGGAGTGGGGTAGTCGCCGGAAAAGCAGGCGTGACAAAAGCCCTTCGGGCCTCCCGGAACTGATTCCAGCATGCCGTCGATCGACAGGTATCCAAGTGAATCAACGCCAATGTGTTTAGCGATTTCATCAACGGAAAGATTTGCCGCAATGAGATCTTCGCGCGAGGGTGTGTCGATTCCATAATAGCATGGCCCCGTTATCGGGGCCGAGCTTACGCGCATGTGCACCTCGCGCGCGCCCGCCGCACGAACCATCGCCACCAGTCCCCGCGTTGTCGTTCCGCGCACAATGGAATCGTCGACCATGACTACGCTCTTTCCGTCAAGAACTTCGTGGACGGCATTGTACTTCACCTTCACCTTGGCATCACGACCGGCCTGCGAAGGCTGAATGAAGGTGCGGCCCACGTAGTGATTTCGAATAAGCGCGAGCTCGAGTGGAAGACCGGATTCGTCGGCGTAGCCTAACGCCGCGGCGTTAGCGGAATCGGGCACAGAGAATACGAGATCAGCATTCGGTGCGGGGCAATCACGCGCAAGGCGACGGCCCAGCTCTCGCCGGGCGCGATCGACCGATCCACCGAAGATTCGGCTGTCGGGACGTGAGAAATACACGTACTCAAAGACGCAGCGACGCGCTTCCTTTTGCGGAAGGACCTTTACGCTGCGAACACCGTCGCGCTCAATGACGACAATTTCGCCGGGCTCAACTTCGCGCACGTATTTGGCGCCGACGATATCCAGCGCGCAGGTTTCGGAAGCCACCACGTAGCCCGAGTCTGTGGCACCGAGCACCAGTGGGCGCCAACCGCGCGGATCACGTGCGGCCATCAGGGAGTTGCCGACCGCCACAAGCAAACAGTAAGCGCCTTCGACGCCATCCAGAGCGTCCGCCAGCCGATCTTCCGGAGCGATTGACGATGAGCGCGCGATGCGGTGCACGAGCACTTCGGAATCCATGGTGGAGCTGAAGATGGAACCGTTATTCTCCAGTTCCCGCCGCAGCTCAGACGCGTTGATAATGTTGCCGTTGTGCGCGAGTGCTATGTGGCCGTCGCGGAAGCGCGCAAGCACGGGTTGGGCATTCTCAATGGTAGACGAGCCGGCGGTACTATACCTCGTGTGCCCGAGTGCGATGCTTCCGGGCAACTCGGCAAGGATCTCCTCCTCGAACCCGTCAGACACCAGGCCCATGGAACGCCGAGCCTTCGCTATCCCGGTCTCATCGACGGCGACGATACCGGCCGATTCCTGGCCGCGATGCTGCAGTGAGTAGAGGCCAAGATGCACCATCGCTGCCGCGTTGGGTGCGCCGTAAACGCCGAATATTCCGCACACTGCGCTAAACCACCGCTGGTGAAGGATGCTGTTCCAGCACTGCGGCTTCAGCCACGCTACGATTCATCATTCCTGGAATAGCTTCGAAGTAGGCCTCTGCGAGAAGAGACAGGGGCGCGCTGAAACCACGACCGTCTACCGTGAACGTCAACGAATCCAGGTTCTCCCGAACGACGCCGATGCGGTGAGCAGCAACGCCACGCCTGCGCGCTATTCTCAAGACGGCCGCCGGATCAGGCGTCGACACGACGATTCGCGCCTGCGTCTCTCCAAAAAGCAGCGCTCGAAGCGGGAGCGCATTCCAGTGGGAGAGATCGACCTCCGCTCCGATCAAGCGCTCGCGATCGCCGATGCAGCACTCGGCCAGCGCAACCGCTAGTCCACCGTCGCTGCAGTCATGCGCCGAATGTACAAGGCCGGCTTCGATCGCCTCGAGAAGAGTGTCAATCGTTGCGCGCTCCAGGGTCAGATCGCATGCCGGCGGCGGGCCCGCTACGACTGCATGAATGCGCGCAAGGTATTCACTCGCACCAAGCTCCGCCGCCGGCTCGCCAAGTAGAATGATGGAGTCTTCGTCGTGCCGAAACGCTGCGCGGGTTACGTGGTCTGCCGATTCCACCACGCCGATCATGCCGATCACCGGCGTGGGATACACGGCACCCCGCGGATTCTCGTTGTACAACGAGACGTTCCCACCAGTCACGGGCGTGCTGAGTGCACGACAGGCCTCTCCGATACCGGCAATCGCCTCCTGGAGCTGATAGTATACCTCCGGCCGCTTCGGATTACCGAAGTTGAGGCAGTTTGTGATTGCCTTCGGGCGCGCGCCAACGCATGCCACATTTCGCGCCGCTTCCGCCACTGCAATACGGCCGCCAACCCGCGGGTCGAGGTACACGTAGCGCCCGTTGCAGTCAGTCTTGGCCGCAATTGAGCGATGCGTTCCGCGGATGCGAATAACCGCGGCATCGCCAGCGCCTGGCCCAACAACGGTTCCGGTCCGGACGGTGCTATCGTACTGGCCGTAAACCCAGGCCTTGCTCGCGATAGTCGGTGAAGCAAGCAGCTCTGTCAGCGTCCACACGGGATTGATCTCTTCGGGTCGTTCGGCGACCGAATGCGGATCCACCGCGCGCAAACGGCGTATCTCGTCGCTTTCACGCGCTTCCGGCCGATATACGGGACAGTCCGTGACGAGCCGCGAGCCAGGAAACTCCGCAACAACAACCGATCCTTCCGTCACCCTGTACACCGGCTCCGAGATGACCTCGCCGATCACTTCGGCCGAGAGATCCCATTTGGCCAGAATGGCCCGGACAGCATCTTCGTGGCCGCGCTTCGCCACTACCAACATCCGCTCCTGTGACTCGCTGAGCAGAATCTCATACGGTGTCATCCCCTCTTCGCGAACGGGCACCTTCGTTACATCGATCACGACGCCGACGTCTCCGCGCTCGGCCATCTCCGCTGAGGATGATGTCAGTCCAGCCGCGCCCATGTCCTGAATGGCTACAATGTGACCACTTCGGATCAGCTCCAGGCTCGCTTCGAGGAGAAGCTTTTCGGTGAATGGGTCACCCACCTGAACTCGCGGACGTTTGGCCTCACTCCCCTCGGAAAGGTCTTCCGATGCGAACGACGCACCGTGTATACCGTCGCGCCCCGTGCG
>JACDCM010000359.1 GCA_013817545.1 Gemmatimonadaceae bacterium
GTCTTGTCTTCGGAGCGCTCCTCGCCTGGCCGTACAACGTGGTTGCGGGCTGGACTGGTGGCCTGGAGCTGGAGTTCGAATCCAGCGACGTTCAGGCGCACTGACGGAACTCCGCACGCTAGTCGCGTCCGGTTCACGGAAGACCAGGCTCACGAAGTCGACGGTGGGCCAACTGCAGATCTCGCGACATCTCCGGTTTGTCGCACTCATCGCGCTTGTTTGGGCCTACCCCGCCCTCGCGCAGCAAAATCTCGCGCAGCAAACGCTCGCCTTCACACACGTCACCGTCATCGACGGTCCCAACTCAATCCCGCGCGCTGACCAGACGGTCGTAATCCGCGGCAATCGCATCGTCGCGGTAGGAAGCTCCCGATCGACGCGCATTCCCGCCGGCGCGCGCGTCGTGGAGGGAGGCGGGAAATTTATCATTCCCGGGCTCTGGGACATGCATGTCCACACGGACGCTCCGGCGGGACGTGAGCTCCTCGCGCTGTACGTCGCCAACGGGGTCACAGGCGTGCGCGACATGGCCGGCGATTGGACCACCGTCAAGACCTTTCGCGAGGACATCGCTCAGGGTCGGCTGGCAGGACCACGCATCCTCGCATCGGGTCCCTACCTCGAGGGGGGCGACGTTCCCATTCCTCACATTCTCACGCGCAACCCTGACGAAGCACGAGCTGGCGTGGATTCCCTGGTGCGACTGGGCGTGGACTTCGTAAAGGTCCACGGACAGCTCATGCGCGACAGCTACTTCGCGATTGCCCGCCGTGCAAGAGAACGTGGAATCCCCTTCGCTGGACACGTCCCGCACATAGTCGGAGCGGCGGCAGCTTCGGACTCCGGGCAACGCAGCATCGAGCATATTCTAAGCATTCCTGTTTCGTGCACAGCTGCTGAATCACTCGCACTTCGGCCGCGCTTTACCATTCAAGGCGCGCTCGGCCGTTGCTCATCGCTGGACCTTGCCCCCCTCTACACGCGCTTCGTGCAGAATCAGACATGGGTGACGCCGACCTTCGTTGCGCTATACGAGATCGCAGTCTGGCCAGGGCGCGCGGTGCCAGGCGACTCGCTCGCGCCCTACCTCCCTGACACACTGAAAAGATTCGTGGCGAAGATATTTCCGATGCCGGACAGCATTTTTCCCGACGACGACTTCGTCGGTCGTGCGATCTTTGGCAAGCGCCTCGCGCAGGTCGCCACGATGCACCGCGCCGGCGTACGAATTCTCACCGGAACCGACGCTCCGTTACGCAATAGTCCGCCCGGTTTCGGCCTTCATGAAGAGTTGCTGCTGCTCTCGCGCGGCGGCCTCTCCAATGCTGAGATCCTGCGCGCTGCGACACTGGAGCCGGCTCGCTACTTCGGAATGCTCGACTCGGCGGGCGCCATAGCTCCGGGTCAGCTCGCGGATGTCGTCCTGCTCGACGCGAACCCCCTGCTCGACATCCGTAATACGCGGCGCATTGCAGCCGTCGTAGCTAATGGCCGGCTGTACCAGGCGCGCGATCGAGCGAGACTGCTCCGTTCAGCAACGCAGCTGAATCCGTGAGGGTCATCACTCGAGGCAAGCGCTGAGCCGGGGGGCGATGTCACCGCTACTGGAGGACCTCGAACGCCCCTTTTCAGTGGTGACTCGCGCCGAGTAGACCGCGTGCTCCTCGCTTCTGCCGTCGTCAGTACTCAAGGGAGAGCAAGCGCAGCATCCCGAAGGAAACGCCCGCCAGAGAACAGATTACGCGGAATCTCGATCTCATGATCGAGCTGCTCGAGCGGATATCGGGCGAGTTCAGCGAAGCGCTGTTCGAGCGCGGCCAGCCAGCCGGCAGTAGGCAGGCAGTCGTCATCGATGAATACAAGGTATCGTCCTCGCGAATTCACCGCGCCGCGGTTACGCGCCGAGGCCGGGCCGCTGTGCGCTCCGCGTATTAGCCTCACGGCCAGGAGGTCACGCATCGCTGCCACGCGCTGCTCGGGTGACTCGGGGCTGCCGTCATCCGACACCACGACCTCGAAACGGTCGCGCGCGAAGTCCACCGCGGCAAGCGCGTCGAGGCACGCCGCGAGCTGTTGCGGACGCGCGTACGTAGGGATCACGACGGAGAAGAATGGTTGCTCGGTCACCTCTCCGCTCTCGTTAATGTCGTAGCTGATATAATGGACTTGCCGGTACTGATACGGCCCGCACTCGAAATGGCGAGCCGCTGCGCACTTTCATCTATGTGCGCCAATCGAAGCCTCGTTCCGGCTCTGGAAAGTGGCGCGCCCCACTACAATGGTGATGTTGTCTGACCCTCCGCGTGCCAGCGCCAATTCTACCAGGTCACGAGAGACCTGCTCCGAAGACGACATCGCGCCGAGGTACGACGCGATCTCGCCATCGTTGACATGCTTCGTGAGTCCATCGCTGCACAACAGGAGCACACAGCCTCGCTTCCCGATGTCCACCCGCGTGACATCCGGCAGTGCCTCTTCTGATCCGATTGCACTGGAGAGCACATCCTTGAGCGGAGATCGCTCCAGTTGGTCGGCAGGGATGACGCCCTGATCCACGAGGTCCTGACCAATTGTCTGGTCGCGTGTAATCTGACGCAGCGCGCCGTCAGCGAAGAAATAACAGCGGCTGTCCCCAACCTGCATAGCGTAGAACCATGGCCACACGGCGATGCCAACCGTGAGCGTACTCGCCATGTGCTGTTGATCAAGGCTTGCTGCCGCTTCCGCGCGCACGGCGTCGTGCGCCTCGAGCGCGGCAGCGCGGAGCGCTCCCAGGAATTCGCCTTCGCCCGCCGAACCGGCAGCATGGTAGCAGCGCAACGTGCTGGTCACGTATCTGGTAACCGCCTCCGTGGCGATGCGCGCCGCGGCGCTGCCTCCCGCGACCCCGCCAACGCCGTCCGCGACCACGAGAATCGTCGCCAGTCGGGTGCCGCGCAGGGGCAGTTCTTCCGTGTCTGCCAGACTGGTTCCGTGAACTACAACCTGCGGATGCACCGTGCACACGAGAAACACATCCTGATTTTCGCTGCGTACCTTTCCCTGATGAGTGATGCCGAACAGATCCAGATCCTCGTCCGCGGGTCTAATGTTCGAACCTGTCGTCGTCGTCACGTTACGCAGTTCCGCGAGTGCCATGAACTCTCCTGTCGAAGCTCCGACTGGTAGCATGTGCGCAAGGAAAGCAGCCGGCAAGGGTTGCGCTGATGACTGGACGAATGGGAAGATCCCCAGCAATTCGGAGTCTACCGCGTCGACGATTGCGCTCATCGATCGACGCTGGCCTTCTCCCTATGGGGAACCTACATTAGCTGCTTCTCCCCTGCGAGGCTTCCTGAGGTCTGCTAATGTGCATATGAAGCGGACGTCCTATAGGGTCCATGACGCGCTTAAGGTAAATGATACGCTCGGGCACGCTTGAATGTGGTATCGATCGCTCTCCGCGGTCCGGCTGTTCCACTTCTTTTGTTCCGACAGTCTCCCACGTCCGGCGTTGCCGCGAGATTTCGCGAAGGTATCGCGATTTTGAGCAGCACCGCGGAGCACCTCTCGACGGCACTTGCTGGCCGCTACCGCGTCGAGCGGGAGATAGGGGCTGGCGGGATGGCGACGGTGTATCTCGCTCAGGACCTGCGGCATCACCGGAATGTCGCGGTGAAGGTCCTCAGGGCTGAACTCGCCGCAATGATCGGCGCCGAGCGCTTCCTCACAGAGATCCGTACAACCGCCAACCTGCAGCGCCCGCATATCCTCCCGCTCTTCGATTCTGGTGAGGCGGACGGCTTCCTCTTCTACGTCATGCCGTACGTGGAAGGAGAGTCATTGCGAGAGCGCTGAATCGCGTATTTCGAGGTTGCGCGGAGGAGCGTAACCTCTCCCTCGGAACCGATTGGTTCTCGCTCACGCCACCGACGGAGTCGCCATGAGACAGATGCTGCTTTCACGATCGCCCTGGCCTCGCCTTATCCATCTCGGCGCAGCGATGGCCCTGCTGAGCGCTTCGGGCTGCGTCTTCAGAAAGCTGACCGTAGATGATGTGCCTCGCTCGGACGCTATGACGGTAGTGCGCTCGCCCGTCAAGGCGCACATGCTCGACGGCAGCACCGTCGTGTTCAGCAACGGTGCGGCGGTTGGCGGGGGATTCGTGAAGGGCAACGGTGCGCACTACGCGCTGGGCAGCACCAATTCTGTTGCTGTCAGCGCGGTGCCGCTCGACAGCGTGGTGGGAATGGAGAGCTACCAGATTAGCGTCGAAAAAGCGGCGACGACGCTTGCCACCACCGGAGCGATCGTGGTCGGCGCTGTCGGAACCGTGGCCATCCTCAAGGCCATTTTCGGATCGTGTCCCACCTTTTATTCCGACAGCTCCGGCACCCCTATCCTGGAAGCGGAAGGGTTCTCCTATAGCA
>JACDCM010000360.1 GCA_013817545.1 Gemmatimonadaceae bacterium
CTGATACGCGGCTTCAGTCCTGACGGCCACAGCATCGCTTACTTCCCCGTACGGGTACGCGAAACCTGCGGGTGCCTTACCCGTTTCCACTTTGAGCCGCTCCGCCGAGCCAATGAGCTCATCGGCGACTGCCGCTGAGCTCAGCCGTGGAAGGTGCGGATGCGAGCGCGTGTGCGAGCCGAGCTCGATGCCAGCGCCAGCCAGCGCAACAAGCTCCTTCCAGTCAAGCAGCGCGAGCGTCGGGACGCCGGCATGAGCGATTCCACCCCAGTCGTTGGTTTCGCCCACAGCATCTGTGACGACGAAAAGAGTGGTTGGCAAAGAGTGCTCGATTAGCAGAGGTGCCGCGACCGCGCCAAAATTCCTGAAGCCATCGTCAAAGGTGATCGCGATGGCATCTGCACCTGCCGGCAGGGCCAGTAGATCCGCGACCGACACCACTCGCGTCGCCCCGGAAACGAACCACGCTACGTGACGCCTGAATGCTTCCGGGCTCACAGAAATCGGCGACCCGGAATCATCGATGGAATGATAAGTAAGGATGGCTTTCATGCCGCGCGTCCCTCTTGCAGCATTCGGGCAATGTCGGTACGCCCGCGCGAAACAGCGATCCGTTCCAATAAGCTGAAATACTTCGGCAAGACGGCGGATTCAGTCCAATTCGCGAGGAAGCCTTTATATGCAGCGCGAGCCAATTCCGCTCGGCGCGACGGTTCCTGCTGCATGCGCGAAAGGGCAGCAATCAGCTCTCCCGGTGTTTCGAAGAGCTCGCCTCCACCGCACGACTCCAGCAATTCAGGGAACGGTCCAATACGGCGGGCAATAACCGGCGTTCCACGGCCAAATGCTTCGATTATCACGAAGCCGAATGTCTCGAAGCCAGCTGAGGGAACTATGGACGCGATCGCATGCGCATTATAGCGATCCACCACGTCTCCCGTGACCATTCCGAGGAATTTGACGCGTGGGTTGCGTCCCGCGATGCTCTCCAGTTCGGCGCGGTGTGTGCCGTCACCGGCTATTATGAGATCGGCGTCGGTGTAACGCTCGAATACCGGAATTACATCGTCCAACCCCTTGATGCGCTCCAGCCTTCCCGCGAAGAAGAAGTACGGCCGCGGATGGATTGACGAACCTCCCTCCCGCGGCGCTATCGCCTGCACGACACCCGAACTCCGCAGCCCGACACTCGTTGAGTTATCGTCTTCCGAAGGCAACACGGTTTGAGCATCCGGACCCCCAACCTCCACATCGGGATCTGGAAGAAAGCCCGGAATTACTTCCATCTCGCGCTGAAAGCCGAACTCACGATGTTTTGCGCGGCTGAACTCACTGAGCGCAATAAAAGCATCGATATGCTGTGCCTCGCGCTCGAGTTTGCCCGTGTAGCGCCAAAGCTGTGGCGGCCGCCCGTAAGCCAGGACGCACCGGAGGCACTCACGTCCAGTGCAGGCTTCGCGGTTATGCCGCCAGAGAACATGGGTGGGACAGACGAGCCAATGCTCCCACGCGGTATATAGCTTGAGGGCGCTGCCCATGCCGAGGACGCCCGGCCCTCCCAACGCCGAAACATTGTGAAAGTTTATGACGTCGAAGCGGCCCTCATGGAGAATCCACTTGATCGCGGCCGCGTGAAATACCGGACGCCCCGCCTGATGCGAGAGGAGCACCGACAGAGGCGCGACGCCGCTTCGAAGCCAGTGCACAGTAATTCCGCTGTCTTCAGCGACGGCCGGCGGAGCAGGACCGGTCTTCAGAACCTTGTACACATCAGTGTCACAAATGACGGTTACGTGATGCCCTCGGCGTGCCAGGGCGCGGGCCCACCGCTGAACTCCAATTCCGTCCCCTCCAAAGTTGTGCGGAGGATAGAACGTCGTGATGAATGCGAACCGAAGCCCGCTCACGCCGCCGCCTCACGCAAAGCGCCCAGGGCAGCCGAAGCGCCTCGCGCCCAAGTTAGCTCCAGCGCACGCTCTCGCGCACGAGCACCAAACGTGTAACGTGCGGTACGGTCCGTTAGTAAAGCGCGCATGGCATTGGTAAGCGCTTCCTCGTCGCGCGGTTCCACGAAAATTCCTCCGCCGGCCAGGAGTTCGGGAAGCGGGCTGGCAACCGTAGCGATCACGGGCGTTCCACAGGCAGCGGCCTCCACCGCCGGAAGTCCAAAACCCTCGGATTCCGATGGAAGCAGAAGCGCGGCCGCGCCCGTGAGCAAATGCCTCAGTTCCTCGTCAGCGACCCAGCCAGCCCAACGAACGAGCTCTGCGGTGCCGCTGCGCGTTATTGTGTCTCTAATGCGCCTGTGATCGCCGTGGAAAACATCGCCTGTAGTCGCCCCAACCAATAGCAGATAGGGTGCCTTGCCCGCGAAGCACTCCGCGGCGATCCGTGCATGCGCACGAACAATTACGTCGACGTTCTTATGAGGGTTAAAGCCACCCACGTATGCGAACCATTGCGCTCCGGCAGGTACTCCGAGTCGCCCGGCAGCCTCGGATATCTGTCCGTCGCTCTCGCTGGGACGAAAAGCAGATGCGGGGGCTTCACCAGTTACCCGGATCCGTGTTTGGGGAACGCCGAGTACCTCGGATACCTCACGGCCACTGTAGTCCGAGGGCGTAAGAACCAGTCTCGCCTGTTTCAGCGCGAGACCTACTTTCATGCGCCAGAAAAGCCGAGCGCGGGGCGAGGGCAGCGTCAGCTCGGGGAAGCGCTCCACGATCGTATCGTGGATGGTGACTACTGCCGCAAGCCTCGGAGGCAACGGGAAGTAGCTGTAGACCGAGGGGGAGAAGAAGACATCCAGAGGCTCGCGCCACACGGCACGCGAAAAACGGAGCATGTCAGCTGGAGAACGGCTTCCATCCGAGGCTGCGGCTACTGTCGGTGACACCCGCTGCGGGACAAGTACCACCTTGACGTTTTTCTCGTGGAGGTCGAAGGTGACGGCGGCATGGTCATCCAGAAAGAACACGAACTGGTCATCGGGCGCAAGCAACACCATCGCTCGTAACAGCTCACGCGCGTATCGACCGTAACCGCGACCATTCGCCCAACAGGTCGCGTCGACACCGATGCGCATCGCCTGAGGAGAGGAGCGCGCTATGCGCCCACGGCCGCACGAAGCTCCGGCAGCTTGGGCTGGGGATACTTGGCGTCCTCCACCTTTTGCTCCTCATGGTACTCGAAGTCCGTATTCACTTCCCAAATGTCGTGCGTGGCGCCCTGCATGTTCTGCACGGCCATCATTGCCGTGAGCATCGAGTGATCCTGGTTGTTGTACTTGTGCATTCCGTTCCGCCCGACCGTGTGCAGATTGGATATTGGATCGATGAAGGCACGAACGTTTTCGAGGTGACCGTTGTACGCAAAGTCGTACACGGGATACGCCTTTTTCATACGGACGACTGTGCCATCGAACACCTTGGAGGCGTCGGCCAGACCGAGCTCTCCCAACTCACGCGTCGCCAGAGCAATCAGATCCGCGTCGGAGCTGGCCCATAGACCGTCTCCCTCAAAACAGAAGTACTCGAGTCCGAGGCAGGTCTTTCCGGCCTCCGGAACCATGGCGCGGCTCCAGTTATTGAAGTTCTGGATGCGGCCGACCTTCACTCCGGGGGTGTGGATGTAGATCCAGTTGTCGGGAAACAGATTCTCTTCATTGAGCATGAGAGCGACGACCAGAAAGTCGCGGTAGTTCAATCCATCGCCGGCGTTGAGTACTTCTGCCGGGGGCTCAGGCTGCAGCGCGCGTACAAGATTCCGAATCGGCATAGTGGAGATGAAGTGTTCTGCTTCGATGCGCCGCTCGCCAACCGGGGTGCGTACGCGCACCGCGGAGATTCGCCCATCCTCCATCTCCAGCTGTTCCACGTATTGCTGCATGAGCACCTGCCCACCCATTTCGCGAATCTTGTCCGCGGCCATTTCCCACATCTGACCAGGTCCGAGCCGCGGATATTGAAACTCGTTTATGAGGCTCTTTATCTTCGTCGACCGCTTGTTGAGCGAGGCGGCGGACAAAATGGCCTTGGCTAGACTCAGGCCCTGAATGCGCTGGGCTGCCCACTCGGCGCGAATTTCCGTGCAGGGAATGCCCCAAACCTTTTCTGTGTAGGTCTTGAAGAAAATGGTGTAAAGACGCTTGCCGAATCGGTTGGAAACCCACTGTTCGAAATTCTCTTCGACAGGATTCGGACGGAAGTGAGCCTTGAGATAGCTCAGCATTATCAGAAATGCATTCCACAACCCCAGACCACTAAGGGCATTGGCTGCCTTGAGGGGATAGTCGAAATACTTTCCACCGTAATGGATGCGGGACATTCGGGGCACCGAGATGAACTCGTCCCCCAGTATCTCGTGCCAGAGATCTTCTACCGGCTTGATCTTGGTGAAG
>JACDCM010000361.1 GCA_013817545.1 Gemmatimonadaceae bacterium
ATTCTCCACGGCGGGTACCATTTCGGGCGGAATATTCCCGCGCCCCAGAGCCGATAGCACGACCCCTCGCGAGTCCCTGCGAGCGGCGTCGAGCAATCTGCCATCAGCGCCAGCGTATGCATTCACAATGTCGACCGGAGTAACCAGCGAAGCCGGTTTGAGTAGCGGCTGTGGCTCGGGAAGCGCGCGTCGGAAGATGACCGCTCCATCGTCGATTACGCCGACGGGCCCGAGTCCCGGGCTTTCAAACGCATCCAGCAGATGGGTGTGAGCTTTCGTGACATCGATACCCGCGTAAACCCGGCCCGACATCACGACGAGCACGCCATAGCCTCGGGATAGCGGGCTTGCCGCGACACGAACCGCGTCCAGTAAATTCGCGGGCCCGTCCCACCCCAAGTCACTGGCATTGCGCATCGCCCCTGTGAAAACGATCGGCTTATCCGACTGCAGGGAGCGTGCGTTCAGGTAAGCCGATTCCTCCAGTGTGTCGGTGCCATGTGTGAGCACGATACCGTCAACCTCGCTCCGAACGAGGTGCTCAGCCACGCGGTTTCTCAACGCCCACATTCGATCGATAGTCATGTGAGGGCCAGGAAAGCGTCCCCACTCCTCGACCTCCACCTCGGCTACGTTCTCAATACCGCGCGTCGCGGCGAGAATCTCCTTCCCGGACAGCGATGGAACAGCACCCCCTGTCACTTTGTCGAGCTGCATGGAGATAGTGCCGCCCGTGAAGATCAGTGGGATCATTCGGAATCTTTGCAACAGCGTGCGAAACGGCAGCTGCCTGACGTTACTTCGTGAGGGAGAGGCCGGGTACTCGGTGAACGAGGGTGGACAATGTTGAACCACAGCTTTCCCCGTGCACCTGGCACCGCGCTTTTCCCCGGGCACCGGGCACCGTGCACCGGACACCTCAGTCGTGGGGAAGCGGACTTCCCATCAACCACACAACACGCTTCCGCCATTGACGTTCAGAATCTCCCCCGTGACGTGCCGAGCGAGATCCGAGCACAGAAAAACTATGGGGCCGGCGATGTCACGCGCGGATGCGACTCTTCCCAAGGGAATGGTCGACGAGATCCGGTCTTTCCCACCGTCGGCGTACGGGCCGGATGACATCTCCGTATCAACCCAACCGGGCGCCACGCTGTTTACCGTGATGTCGCGCGGAGCCAGCTCGATAGCAAGCGATTTCACGAGAGAGATCATCGCTCCCTTGCTCGCCGCGTAGTCCGAGTGCATGGCTTCCCCGCGCTGCCCAGCGGTGCTCGAGACGAGCACGATTCGGCCGCCGTTTCCGATCACGCGAGCCGCCCTTCCGGTGGTATAGAAGACCGAGTCGAGATTCTGAATGAGCGTATCTCGCCAACGGTCGTAATGCATTTCGGCTAGAGGTGTCTCCTCCGACGGCCAGATGCCCGCATTGCCGATAAAAAGGTCGACCCCGCTGAATTCTCGCTGCACGCGTTCGAAAAGCGCATCGGTGCCTTCAGGAGTGGTTATGTCTGCAGCATGCGCAAAAGACCTGACGCCACAAGCGGCCATCTGCCTGACTATGGCCGCCGCATCCGCTTCGCGGCTCCGGTACCCAATTCCGACATCTGCGCCGCACTCTGCGAGGAGCAGTGCCGTCGCGGCGCCGATTCCGCGCGAGCCACCCGTAACGAGCGCCCGTTTTCCGCGAAGTGAAATCATATCTCCTCCTCGACGATCTCGCAGATGAGATGTTGCACGCACATGTGAATCTCCTGTGCGCGATCGGTGCGCTCGGTCGGTACGATGACGATATGATCTACCAACTGCGAGAGAGCACCACCGTCACGAGCCGCGAATGCAAGAACGGGGATGTCGAGTGATCGTGCAACCTGAGCCGCGCGCAGCACGTTAGGGGAATTACCACTCGTCGAATGAATTATCAGGAGGTCGCCTTTTTTACCATAGGCCTCGACCTGCCGCGCAAATATCTCATCGAAGCCGAGATCGTTTCCAACAGCCGTAAGTAGCGACGAATCGGTGGTGAGGGCAATCGCCGGATATGCTCGCCTCGTTCGCATGTATCGAACTACGTACTCCGCGGCAAGATGCTGCGCATCCGCGGCGCTGCCTCCATTTCCGCAGAAGAGTAGCGTGCCACCACTTCGTACCGTCTGGCGAACCATTTCAAGCGCTCTGTCGAGCGAATCCTCGAGCGTATCCGCAGTGCGACGCGCCAGTTCCGCCAAATCTTGCAGCCCATCGGTGAAGCGTCGGCTCATCGGCGGCCCAATAGCAGTTCCTTGAATCGCGACACCATTCCCTTTTCAATGGGCGGAAGGGGTGACACGGGAATCACCGCCTCATCAGCGAGCAGCCGCTCCGCGTTCGTTCGCGTCAGCATCCGCGCCTGCTCCGTCGCGCCTGCTTCTTCGAGCCACTGCCGCGCTGCGCCGAGCGATCGCACATCGCCATGGTTGTCGCTGGCGATGCAGTCTACCAAGCCTTCCTCCAACAGTGCGCGCGCAAGCTTTCCCGTGGATCCCCCACCAAGCACCATTGCCGAATCGAGCTGAATCGCCGCGCCGGCGTTGCGCCACTCCCGCACCAGCTCCGGCGTAGCGCCCCAGTACCGCTCCGGGTGAGCGAGCACCGGCACTACTCCACTCATGCGTAGGCGAAACAACTCGCGCGCGGCCCCAGCGGGCACGTTCATTCGTGGAAACTCCACGAGTCTTGCAGTCGAGCCAGCCAATCCGAGGTAGCTTGCGCGCAAATCAGCGTCGGGCACGTCGAGCATGATCTCCCAACCCCGCTCGAGTCTTGGAGCTTTCACCGCATTCGACACGAGATTCTCGAAAAGCGCGGCATATCGCGCATCATCTATTGTCAGAGCCTCGGACGCCTTTAAATGCGGCGTACAAACCAGGACCTCCACGCCTTCGGCTGCGAAGCGTTCCAGTATCGGCAGAGATGCTTCTACCGCCGGCGAGCCATCATCCACTCCTGGAAGTAGATGACAATGAATGTCGATCACGCGAGGGCGGCCAGCGCCAGCTCGCGGACATCCCGGGCGCCGCCGCGCTCAAACAACGTTCCCACCACTACGAAATCGGCTCCCGCTTCACGCGCCAACCGGACTGCCGCCACCCCGCGAACACCACCTCCCACAAACAGCGGAGCGCCGGAAGAATCGCGCGCCGCGCGAACCAGTTCCGCGCCTACCGGCACGCGCGCACCGCTACCTGCGTCCAGATACACCGCACGCATTCCAATCAGCATGGCGGCGCGCACGTGCGCTGCTACGAGTTCCGGTTTGTCGGCCGGCAGGGGACGCGTTTGGCTTACTGATTCCACCGATGTGACGCACCCTCCGTCAATCAGGACATACGCCGTGCTGATGACGGCAATTTCCGGATGCCTATCCAGGAACGGAACTGCTCGCACGTGCTCTTCGATCAGATACTGCGGATTTCTACCCGACACCAGCGAGAGAAAGAGAATCGCGTCCACGCCAGCCATCAGCTGCGACGCGCCTGCCGGGAATTGCAGAAGCGGCAGATCCGGCGCACCGCGCCGTAAGGCGGCGGCTACATCCGCAGCCTGTTCCCAATCCCCAAAGCTGTTGCCGAGCAACAGCACGGCGACGCCCTCACCCGTTGCCTTCCGCGCCAACTCCTCGGCGGCCTCGGGGGCGGTACGCTCCGGGTCGACCAGCACGGCGAGTCCGCCTGTGCGCGGTAATGGAGCTACCGATTCTTTCACCCGGGCACACGTTCCGCGAGCGCCGACAGGCGCGTGATCGCGTCGCGCGCGCGATCATCCAGTGCCTGAGCGTTCTCTATCGCGGCCTCGAAAGCATACGTGACGAGAGCATCCACAAGAAGAAGCTCGCCAGCCCGCTCACGCGAGTTGGGGTTTCTTTGCAGCAAATCCCGCAGAAGACTTTCCCCCCGCGTGATGCAAAGTTGTGGAATCGCATCCGCGTCACGATGCATATTCTCCTCCAGAGCTGCGCGCACCTGTTCAGCCAACACTGGCGGAGCCAGGGCAAGCCGGCTCGTGAGCCAATCGCCGACGGTCACGTAGCGGCTTCCAGAAAGGGGCGAATAAGTTCAGAAGCGCGCGCGAGAGCTTCGGTAATACGACTCGCGTCGGGGAGGCTCGCCTGAGCCATGTGAGCCTTGCCTCCCCCGCGCCCGCCAGCTTCTGCAGCGATCACCTTGATGATTTCGTCGGCCCGAACCCCGCGAGCTCTCAGGTCATCTGTTACAACAACCAGTAGCGTGCTTTTTCCTTCCCCAAAGGATGACGCAATGGCGCCAACGCCACTTCCCAACTGCTCACGCAACGCGTCACCCAGCGCTTGCAGCTGCTTTACATCCTCTGTCGCTACTGCCGCCGCCACCACCCTGCTGC
>JACDCM010000065.1 GCA_013817545.1 Gemmatimonadaceae bacterium
GCCGAGTCCGCCGGGTAGGCGAGCAGCCGCTCCGTCTCGCCCCGCGCCTCAGTCGAAATCTCGGAAAGTATCTCATCCGCGCGCTCATCCTCGAGCTCCTCCAATGCGTCGGCGCGGTCGTCCGGCGTCATCTCCGAAACGAGCTCGGCCGCCTGCGTCGTGCTGAGTGCCTCGAGTACATCGGTTCGGATGTCGTCGTCCAGATACTCGAGGACATCAGCCGCGCGTGCGGCTGGAAGAGCGCGCAGAAACTCGACGACTCGGCCGGAAGGCAGCGCCTGCGCTACGTCGGCGAGATTGGCGGGGTGGAGCTCCTCGGTCTCAGCTGCCAGGTCGCCGGGTGAGGTGTCGAGCAGCTCGAGAATATCGGGCAGCAAGAGCGCAGCGAAAGGACGTTCTTCACTTTTTTGCGGGGGGATCATTACGACCGTCCTGTCTCTCTGGCGTCATTCCGTTGGAGCGTAAACGGGATAGCGCAGTCGTCGCCCGACCGGAATGACAGTGGAATTTGCGCCCGCGACGCCGCTGGCGGGCGGTCAAGTTATCCGGCCAAGCACTCCCCTACAAGCTGAGCACAGCGAACTCACCCGGCGTGTCAACTCTGTAACAACGAGCTGCATCTAACGTACGGCCATTGTCAGCATGCCAACCTTTTTCCGGGTCGCGCTGTCTTATTCGCACAACTGGAAGAGTTGCCAACCGTTCGCCGTCCCTGCGGCCGACGCAAACCTACCTCGAGACCCTTCATGCGTTCTTCTCTTGTAGCCCTCTCCCTGGCTCTGACAATTTCCACTGCCGCTTTCGCGCAAACGCTCGCCGTGGCTGACACGGTCGGGCGTGAGCGCCTCATCCCTACCGGAGCGACCGCAACGCGCGCCGAGCAGGCGCCGGTGCTCGACGGGCGTACGGATGATCCCATCTGGCGTCAGGCACAGGTGATCAGCGACTTCCTGGAATATGAGCCGAACGAAGGCGCTGAGACGCGCTTCAAGACCGAAGCGCGCATCGCGTATGACGACAAGTATTTCTACGTCCTTGTGCGGATGTTCGACCCGGCGCCGGATAGCATCGTCTCCCTGCTCGCGCGCCGCGATGTCCGGGTTCCCTCGGAGCAGTTGAAGCTCATCATCGACTCCTACCACGACAAGCGCACCGCTTATCAATTCGCTGTG
The DNA here is from genome assembly GCA_013817545.1 of Gemmatimonadaceae bacterium. Classification (GTDB taxonomy): domain Bacteria; phylum Gemmatimonadota; class Gemmatimonadetes; order Gemmatimonadales; family Gemmatimonadaceae; genus JACMME01. Next base: position 1,173 of record JACDCM010000065.1, read on the forward strand.
AATCCGGCGGGCGTAAAGCGTGACTTCTACGTCTATAATGATGTCGTCGAGGATCCGTCCTGGGACGCCGTGTGGGACGTGGCGACCGTGATCGATTCGGTCGGGTGGGTCGCGGAGTTCCGCATTCCGTTCAGCCAGCTCCGGTTCGCGAACAAGCCGGAGCACACTTTCGGAATGATGATCGTTCGCGATGTGGCGCGAACCAGCGCGCGCATAAGTTGGCCTCTCCTCCGAAGGACGCAGCAGGGGTACGTCTCCCAGGCAGGCGAGATCGGCGGTATTCGGGCAATTCCATCTCCACGGCGGCTCGAAGTGAACCCGTATGTGGTGGCCAAAAATGCGACAGAGGCGCGTGACGATCGTTTCGCGCATCCGCAGACCGTCACGGGGGGAGCCGACATCAAGTACGGTCTATCGTCGAACCTGACGCTGGACGCAACTGTGAATCCCGATTTCGGGCAGGTCGAATCGGACCCAGCCGTACTCAACCTCACGGCTTTCGAAACATTCTTCGAGGAGAGGCGTCCCTTCTTTCTCGAAGGCACTGGAATCTTCGACTTCAGGGTGAACTGCGGCGATATCGACAACGGCTGCACCGGACTCCTGTATTCCCGGCGCATCGGGCGCAACCCGCAACTCAGCGATTTGTACGGAGACGCCAGCAGCCAGACCGCATCCACCATCTTAGGTGCCGCGAAGCTGACCGGCCGGCTCGGGAATGGTTTATCGATCGGCGTGCTCGATGCCGTAACGCAACGCGAGAATGGCCCGCTGGACAGAACGCTGGAACCGCAAACCAACTACTTTGTGGGCCGCGCTCAGCAGGATCTGAACAACGGGCGCACCGGCTTCGGCGCCATGGTCACCTCCGTGTCTCGCGACCTCGACGACGATAGCCGTGGTTTTCTGCGCAGAAACGCCTACACCGGCGGCGTCGATCTCCGGCATCGCTTCTGGGATGGCAACTACGAAGTCGCAGCGATGGCCTCGGCGAGCCGCGTATCGGGATCCGAAGAGGCTGTCGGTCTCCTGCAGCGCTGCACGGGCTTCAGTTGCACACACAGCTTCCAGCGGCCCGATGATGACGTGGAGTACGATCCCACCCGCACGACGCTAACGGGTCATGGCGAGCGCGTAACACTGAGCAAGTTCGGCGGCGGCATCACGCGCTTCCAAACCGTGTACCAGCGCTATTCGCCCGGCTTCGACCTCAACGACGTGGGGTTCCTGTCGCGTGATGACGAGCAGCTTTTCAGGAACTGGTTTTCGTTCAACCTCACCAAGCCCGCGATGTTCTATCGGCGCGCATTCATCAACCTGAACCACTGGTCCAACTGGACCGCCGGCGGCCTGCCTACAAATGTTGGGGTGAACAACAACAGCCACATCGAGTTCAAAAATCAGATGTGGGGCCACTTCGGCTTCAACGTCAGCAACTTCGCCGCTACGTACAGCGATCGTGAAGCGCGCGGCGGTCCGGCCATACGAAGGTCGGCTGATTCAGACGTTTGGGGTGGTGTCGAAGGGGACCGTCGGAAGAAGGTTATTCCGCGCATGTTCGGGGGTTACTTCTCCGGGGACGACGGGCATTCACATGGATGGTGGGTAGATCCCAACATCGATTTCCGCGCATCGAGTCGCTTCTCTGCCTCGCTGGGCGTCAACTATCGCAAGTCCGTGAACGACAATCAGTGGCGCGGTAACTTTGGCGACACAGGCGCTGACAGCACACACTACACGTTCGCAAGGTTACACCAGACGACCATCGGTGTCAGCTCGCGTATCAACTTCACTGCGACGCCGAACCTTTCGCTGCAAGTGTATGCCCAGCCCTTCATCTCGACGGGCGACTACTCCAACTGGCGCGAGCTCGACGATCCACGCGCGGAGGCATATGACGGTCGCTACAAGGCCTTCTCGCCGGGCAGCGATCCGGGCGGCTTCAACTTCAAGCAGTTCCAGTCGAACACTGTCGTACGATGGGAGTATCGTCCGGGATCCACGCTATTCTTCGTCTGGTCGCAGGGGCGTGATCAATTCCAGCCCGGCGCCTCTCGCTTCAGCGCGAATCGCGACTACGGCAATCTGTTCGAGCTGCATCCGAATAACACGTTTTTGATCAAGGCGTCGTACTGGTTCAGCCTGTAGAGCGCTGTTCGCGAGCAGATAGCGGAGAGCGCTAACGGATTGCGGATTGAAGTGGTTGCGGATTGAAGTGATGCGGTGCGGATTGCTCTTCTTGATCCGGTGAATCGAATTGCCGTTGGGGGTTACGGTCGACCTCAAGGATTCCGGACGGCCTCCAGGATCCCAACGCTTTCGGGATCCAGTCCGCACTCCGCACTCCGCAATCTTTCTCAGACATTCCCCGAATCCGAGCGCGGGAGCACTCGCAGTCCGCGCTTCTCTTCACGATGGCCAGTCACTTCAAATCCGGCAACGCTGATAGCCGCTCGCAGAGCTTCCGGCGTCGCGCGACCATCGTGCTCGATTTTAGCGCTACCCACCCGCACTTCCATCAGCGTGATGCCGTGCACCATCACGAGCGCGGTTTCGATGGCTCGAACTGCGTGAACGCCATTCATTCCGGCGATTTGAAGATGCGTGGTCGTGAGCATCGCCCGGACTATCGCGCCGGATATCGGAAAGTCAAGAACGGTTGACGCACGTTCCTGCGGCGGTGAACTTCCCGTTATAGAAGTGCGACGCGAGTCGGCTCCGGCGGGAGAGCTGACTCGCGCAGTGTTGCTATCCCCGTCTCGCCACCATCCACTCTCCAGCTCCTTGCTTTCAGTCGCTTTTCTCGGACTCGGCGCCATCGGCATGCCAATCGCTCGACGTCTCGCCGGCAGCTTTCCGCTTGCCGTCTGGAATCGAACGCGCGCGAAGACGCTTGAGCTCGAGGCGAGCCACGCAGTGCGCGTAGCGAAGTCACCAGCAGAGTGCGCACGTGGTGCCGACGTCGTAATCACCTGCCTCTCGACTTCGGCTGATGTTGAGTCGCTGCTTGATGGCGAGGATGGGCTGCTTGCCGGATTGAATGACACCGCGGTTCTGGTTGACTGTACTTCCGGTGATCCAGCGACGTCGCGTCGGATTGCCGCAAGGCTCATGGAGAGTGGCGTCGAGTTTCTCGATGCGCCCGTGAGCGGTGGAGTCACGGGTGCGCGCGAGGGTACGCTTACGGTCATGTGCGGCGGTGATGTGCGAGTCCTGGATCGTGTTCGCCCCGTGCTGGCGGCGTTCGCCAAAAAAATCGTGCACTGTGGGCCGATTGGTACCGGCGATGCCGTAAAGGCCGCGAACCAGGCGCTGCTCGCCGTGCACATCTGGAGCGCAGGCGAGGCACTCACCGCGCTCTCAAAAGCAGGGGTATCCGCATCCGTCGCGCTCGACGTGATAAACGCGTCCAGCGGCCGCAGCAACAGCTCCCAGAATCTCTTTCCCGAACGCGTGCTTGGCCGGAAGTTTCCGCGAACGTTCCGGCTTGCGCTACTCGACAAGGACGTCGGCATAGCAGCGGACTTCGCGCGGGAGAACGGGGTTCCGTCCCCCATGATAGAGCTTGCGGCAGCGCTCTTTCGAGATGCGCGCGCGGAGCTCGGCGAGGAAGCGGATCACGTGGAGATCGTCAAGGTGATTGAACAGCGAGCGGGAGTGGAGATCTCATGACAGGAACAGACAAGCGCTGCGCGCCAGGGAGCCCGGCAGGGACCGGCCGATGAGTACAGGATTGAGCACCGCTCGTGCAACCGTTGACGGTAAGGAGCCGGCCTTGCTATCTGAAGGCGAGGTAAGGTCACATTTCCCCGCTCTGGACCGAATGCACGCGGGCGAGCGTGTCGCGTACTTCGATGGGCCTGGTGGGACGCAGGTCCCGCGTGCGGTTGGCGAGGCGATGACGTCGTACTTGTATGAGCACAACGCCAACACGTACTGGGAGTATCCGTCCAGTGCCGAGACGGACGCCGCTATTCTGGCATCGCGGGAGACGCTTGCAGATTTCTTCAACGCGACAGCCGAGGAAATTGCGTTTGGCGCGAACATGACCACGCTCACGTTCCATCTCGCGCGCGCTATCGGGCGCCGGCTTTCGGCGGGCGATGAAATCGTCGTTACCGAGCTGGACCACCACGCGAACATCGCGCCATGGACGGCCCTCGCGCGCGAGCGAAATATCTCGATCCGCTCCGTTCGGATGATTCCCGAAACAGGACAGCTGGATTGGGACCATCTTGAGCAGCAGATCACCCCGCGCACCAGGGTGCTGGCCATTGGTGCCGCTTCCAATGCACTTGGCACCATAACGGACGTCCGCCGTGCGGGAGAATTGGCGCACGCGGTCGGAGCGCTCGTCTTCGTGGACGCCGTGCACTACGCGGCGCACTCGCCGGTCGACGTCAAATTATGGAATTGCGATTTCGCGGCGTGCTCCGCATACAAGTTCTACGGTCCGCACATCGGAATTCTGTACGGCAAGCGCGATCGACTCGCTGACCTCGATGTGCCCAAGCTGGACCCTGCGCCCGACAACGCGCCCGACCGCATGGAGACGGGCACGCAGAATCACGAGGGGATTGTCGGCGCGGGGGCCGCCGTGGACTGGATCGCCTCTGTCTCAGCCGGCAAGGACAACCGCCGAGCGCGAATCGTGTCGGCGCTCCAGGGACTCCACGCTCGCAGCCAACCCCTGTTTGCCAACCTGTGGGAAGCGCTGTCCGCGCTGCCGCGTCTCCATGTATTCGGACCGCCCCCGAACGCACCGCGAACGCACACCGTGTCATTCGTCGTGGATGGCGTGCCTGCTGTTGAAGTTGTGCGTTCGCTGGCCAAGCGCGGGATATTCGCCACGCACGGAGACTTCTATGCGACCACCATTATCGAGCGTCTCGGCCAGGCCGAGAACGGCGTCGTGCGTGCAGGTCTCGCATGTTATACGACGGAGGATGAGTTGAACCGTCTAATCGCCGGCATTGAGGAGATCGCTTCGCGTTAGGATTTACCCGAACCCCGCTAACCGCGCAGTACCAACCGCGCACCGGGCACCGGCCACCGGTCATTTCTTCCTGGATACTGTGCTCTGCTCCAACCCACCCAGAAACGGCTCGTACAATGAGCCCGGATGCCACAGTACCCACCCATTGTAACCGGCGTCGTACACCGCCTTTTTCTGCGCTTCGATTTCAGCCGCCCCGTACTTCGGTTGGCCGATCGAGAACGCCTGCAGCCATGGGCGAACGTGTTCGGGATTGCTGACTCCGAGCGCGCGATCCCGCTCGTGAAGTTTTGCTATCGCTCCGTAGATCACCTTGTACGGCTCCGCATTCGGCCGGTCTATTCCGAACGCGCCACGCGGATAGTGTGACGGATAAACCATGGGGAGGAGGACGTCGGTTACAGGCGAGAGTTTCTTCCAATCCTGTCCTATCTCCAGTGCGCCGTTCACAGTGGTGATGAGACCGAAGACATCCGCGGTGCAGCGCCCGCCCAGCCTGTTGATACGCCCGCAAGCGACTTTCAGAAAAGCGGCAAGCGCGTCGGGCTTCGTCACGCCGTTCGCTTCCGGGAATACCTGCTTCGGAAGGGAGCGGTACGGCTCCGGGAAGCGGATGTAATCGAACTGAATTTCCGGAAAGCCCAGCCGCACCATCTCTTCCGCAACGCGAATGTTGTACTCCCAGATCTCCCTGTCATAAGGATTGACCCACGCCAATCCCTGACGGTCGCGCCACGTTGTGCCGTCTGCCTTGCGAATGGTCCGCTCCGGATGAACTCGCGCCGCGACGGAATCCTTGAAGACGACTAGCCGCGCAATAGCCAGAATGTCGTGCGCCTTCAGCGTGTCGAGCAGCGCCTTGAGATTCGGGACAGTGCCCATGCGGCCGGCGTTCGGAATGACCTTCGCGTCGGTAGACTGGTAGTTGAGACCGAATTCGTCCTTCATATCCAGAACGAACGCGTTTACCTCGGTGGAATCCGCAATCGCAATCAGCTTCTTCATCCGCCTCGTGCTCTGCGCCGCAAAGCGATTCACGTACAGGCCACGCACGATAGCCGTATCGGTGAGAAAGTGATTCGTGGTGTCGCGGCCCTGGGCGGCGGCAGCCGCCTGAGAATCGGCGCCCACAGATCTGGTTGAATCAGAGCTGCGCGCTTCCCCAGCGACGCAACCAACACAGGATAGAACGAACAACAAAGGCAGTGAATGGCGCATTTTGCTCAATGATCGTGTAATTGATGGCGGACCTGCTAAGACGACTCCCTGACCGCATCCGCAAAATACGGGCGTGGGATTGAAGAGATTGCGGATTGCGGATTGCGGATTGCGGATTGCGGATTGCGGACTAACAACTGCTCGATGTCGCCCGGCGCAGTTCGCAGTTAATCCGCAATCCGCATCCGCAGTCCGCTGTTCCAATGGCACCGCCTCCACCCAGGCTCTCCCCTATATTCCTTCACATGTCCGGCCGGCGCACTCTCTCATTACTTCTGCTTCTCCTCTGCGCATGCCAGAGCGAGAACCGGCGCCGCAGCGCACCGCTGGCGAATTTCCTGCTTGTAGCGGGAGATTCCACCTTCTGGGTGCGTGAAGACGGCGGTAAGTTGCGAGTTCGGGGCTCGCCGATCCAGATCGCGCGCGTTGAAGGCAAGTTCTACGAGCTGTACTCCGCCGACGACGACCGCAGCTATTACGACGCCATCCTCGTAGGACAGCGCGTGTACCGCCGGGATCTCCTCACTGGGGACTCGGCCATCGTTTTCGATGACACCACTGTTGCGTCGCTCGCGCGCTGGTACGGGCGCGAGCACCCACGCCGCCGCCCTCTGGAGCCTGACGAAGAGCCGAGTGAGGACCCGCATATCGACGTTGCGGGCGAAGTCGAGATTCTGGAGCAACTCGGCCCGTTTCTGTCCTGGGAGTATCATGTTGACGGCAACATGATCGGCACTGGCGAGTGGCACACCGTTCGCCGCGGCGTAGCCGACGTCCGTACTGGCGCCGTTGCCACGCTCCCCGAACTTCTCGGCGACAGCGTCGCGGCGCGAATCTGGAAGGTGGGCGCCAACCTCTGGGCGAACGCTGTCGACTCCGTGCTCGCGTCTCAGGATATCAGGGCGCCCGCGGCCGCGCGGGCGCTAGGCGATTTCAACTACGACAGCACTGCGTTCTCGCTACTGCTGGATGACCGTTCCCCCGCGATAGAGTTTGCCGCGTCCGGCCGGGGTGCACGAGCCGGCGGAACGCTTTTGACACTGGATCCTGTCCGGGCACCCGAGCCTTCCTGGTGGAGCGAAGTCGCATCCTCACTTCCGCTCGTGTCGTCGGACTCCGCCGTCGACAGGTGGCGCGGAGGACCCAACGGCGTCGAGGTACGCTACGACACGCTGGGCGGGCCAGCCCGCCTTGTTGTAATCGATAGCGGCGGCGGTGAGTGGCTGGTCGCGCGCGTGCCAGCCCCGGGCCGGCGCGTTTATTGGCTCGGCGACGCTGGCGACACCACGCTGCACGCGCTCGAGCGCGCGTTCGACGAAGCGGCCAGCTATTCGGGTGACACTCGCGCCGCGTCCGCCCCAGGATTGAAGCCAAGACTCGCGGATGTCCGCTTCGCTGCACTCGTCAGGACGCGGGCGATTTCACCTACGGAACGGCAGTTGACACTTCTTTCGGCAGCACCAAAATGACAATGACCAGGCCCGAAGGCGCCCAGCAGACGGAGCGGTCGAGCCGCACTGTAAGCGACTCCCAGCACGAAGCTGCCGAACTGATGATGCCGCATGAGGCGAACATACTCGGCCACGTCTTTGGGGGCGCAATCCTCGCGATGATGGACAAGACCGCCGCAGTCGCCGCCATCCGGCATTCCCGCACTGCGTGCGTGACGGTGTCAGTGGACCGCGTGGATTTTCGCGAGCCCATTCATGTCGGCGATCTCGTGGTTATGAAGGCGTCGGTGAACTACGTCGGACGCAGCTCCATGGAGATCGGAGTGCGAGTCGAAGCTGAGCACCTCATCGAAGGTGTAAGACGACACACGAACTCGTGTTATCTCACCTTCGTCGCGGTCGATAAAAACGGCCGTCCCGTAGAAATTCCCCTCGTCGTTCCGGAGACGGACGTCGAGAAGAAGCGATACGCCGCGGCGCAGGAACGCAGGCGTCGAAGGCTGGAGGAGAGGAAGGCGGAAGGAGGAAACTAAGAGCAGGATTGCGGATGGCCGGCTACCGGGTTGGGAAGTGCCGAACATGGAGATTGCTTCACCGAACGCAGCGATCCTCTCTTTTGTCCGCAATCCGCAATCCGCAGTCCTCAGCCCGCAATCCTCAGCCCGCTACCTTCCTTCCAATTCTCTTTCACCCGGCACGAGCCGCGTTGCACGGCCCTCCCCGGGGTGGGCCTTTGCCTCCCAGTAGCGCTCGGCCTTGAGACGCAATTCGTTCATCAGTCCGTCATACTCCCGCTCCGACAGATCATCGGCGATGGAGGGAATCAGGCCTTTAATGAGCGTAATACGCTCCGCCAGCGTCAGGATGTTTGCCTGTTCGACAAGATTGCGGATTACTGGATGGTCCATCCAGTCGGTAGCTTTGCTGGTAGTCATGACGGTTTTAAAGATACGGGCGGATAGCGGAATGCTGATTGCGGACGGAGGAGTGGGATTACTGCACGAACTTTGGACGTCGTGGCTGCTTCGCAGTTCGTAGTTTTTAGTCCGCAATCCGCAATCCGCAATCCCGTCCGGCCTTGCCTAACTCAAACATAATGAAAGTCTTCAGCGTCGACGACGCAAATCGTACTTTGCCACTTGTCCGGCGCATTGTCGCCGATATCGCGACGCAGCACGCGCGTTGGCGGGATCGCATCGACGCATATGAGACCTCGGTACCGCCGCAATCCCAGGATATCGAGGTCGAAGTGCAACAGCTCGCCGCCGAGATGCAGGGATATGTTCAGGAGCTACGCGATCTTGGAATCGAAGTAAAGGACTTTCAGCTCGGCCTTGTCGACTTTCCGGGAGAGCGCGATGGACGCCCCGTGTACCTGTGCTGGAAACTCGGCGAGCCTGCGGTGCAACACTGGCACGAACTTGACACGGGTTATGCGGACAGACAGCCAGTAGCATTGACCCCCGACGACTGACCAACGGAGCTCGATTACTTCATGCGCTACTTCACCACTGCCGACAACATCCGCTGGCTCATCGAAGCTCGGATGCCAAGCGCAAGCAACGTCATGGTCGTCTTTCACTATCCGACCGGACGGACCGCTCGACTGGATCGCTACGCCTGGCACAACTCACCTCGTCCGGAAGCACGCGATGTGACCGCCAGGCTCGACCCCACGCATGTACTCGAATCCTTGACGGACGCCGACCTCGCGCTGCTCTTTCGGCGCTCGATGTTGATCTCGGCTGGTGACACTCCGCTTGAAAGTCCAATTACGAATGCGGCGTGAGATGGGTGGCGGATTGCGGCCCGGTGTCCAGGGCGCACGCTTCACTCGCGTAAGGCACCTCCATTTCCATGCCATCCCTGGCTGCGAAAACATGCTCGAATTCCTCGCGCGCTTCGCGCACAAGGTCTGACGGATCGCGAGAGTACCGCGCGGAAAAATGAGTGATGATGAGCTTGCGTGCTCCTGCCCTCGACGCAACGACGGCAGCTTCGCGCGCGGTGGAGTGACCCGTTTCCATGGCACGAGCGGCTTCTTCATCGGCAAATGTTGCTTCATGAATGAGCAAGTCCGCACCGTGCGCCGCTTCAACGGTCGCATCACATGGGCGCGTGTCGCCGGAGATCACGACTTTGCGTCCGCTGCGAGACGGTCCCACCAGCACTGACGGTTCGACCGTTCGTCCGTCGTCGAGAGTGACGGTCTTTCCACGGTGCAGCATTCCCCAGAGCGGGCCTTCAGGTATGCCCATCTCGCGCGCGAGGTCCGGATTGAATCGCCCGCGCCGCTCCTCTTCCACAATGGCATAACCGAGCGACATCGCGCCGCGGTGATCAACTCCGAATGGAACGATTGCGTAGTCTTTTCGCTTGATGGATTCGCCGGCCGCGAGCTCGGTAACCTCTATCGGGAAGCCGACGCGTTCGACGCCGAGCTCAGTCGCGCGCCTCAGGATACGCGTAGCGCCCTTCGGCCCCCAGAGTCGCATTGTCTCTTCGCGTCCCTGGAGAGCCATGGTCCGCAGCAATCCGATAACGCCGAGCATGTGATCGGCATGCAGATGGCTGAAGAAAATGTCACCGAGCGAGAAAGCGACACCGTAGCGCATCATCTGGCGCTGTGTCCCCTCGCCGCAGTCGAACATGAGCGTCTCCCCTTCGCGCACCACGGCGAGCGAGCTCACGTTGCGCTCGACCGTAGGCCGTGACGCCGATGTACCGAGAAAACGCAGTGTCAGTGACATGGGCGGAATATACGGAACCGGGAAGCGGAGAGTGGCGGAGGGCGGCCTCCTACATTCCTAGCAGCAACCCTTCGTGTCGTTCCCGATCGATATTTCCTCCGCTCACCACGATCACCGCCGGCGTCCGAACTTCACGCAACTTCCGTCCGAGCACCGCCGCGACACCCACGGCCCCCGACCCTTCCACCGTTCCCACACCTTCCTTCGCCAACCAGACAATCGCGTCCCCAATCTCGCGCTCACTCAGCGTTACGATTTCATCCAGCGAGCGCTGTCCCGCCTCGAGCGCAAACTCGTCGATGTCACCCGCCAGACCGTCTGCCAACGTCTGCACACTATCGATGGACACCAGGCGTGAGACCGCCATCGACCTGGCCATCGCCGCGGTATTCACGCTCTGCGCGCCCGCAATCCGGACATGCGGAGCCACTCGGCGAAGGAGGCTACCGATCCCCGCGAGCAATCCGCCACCTCCGACAGGCACGATTAATAGCTCGATCCCCGGCAGTTCTTCAATGATCTCGAGGGCTACGGTACCCTGTCCCGCGATCATGTCCCGGCCGTTGCACGGATTGATGAAGGTAAGGCCCCGTTCGGCAGCTATTGCTTTCGCAAGCACCATCGCGGCGTCATAGTCGCTCGATGTTGAGTCCACAGTCCCGCCAAGGGATTCGATGCCGCGCCGCTTCACTTCAGGAGCCGCGCGCGGAACGAAGATCGTGGCTGGAATGCCGAAGTGCTTCGCGGCGAACGCGACTCCCAGTCCATGATTCCCCGCCGACGACGCGATGACTCCCCGCTCGCGCACCTCTTTCGGCAGAGCCGAGATAGCGTTGAACGCGCCCCGCAGCTTGAATGATCCGGTCTTCTGACGATGCTCGCACTTGAGCCAGACGTCGCCGCCAGCGATCTCGCTTAGTGCGGCCGATCGCTCCAGCGGCGTACGTTCGGCGACTCCGTCAATGCGCCGGGCGGCTGAAAAAACATCGATGGCGCGCAGTTCGTCGAACGTTGGATGGCGCATGGAAACCTCGTTTTCAGTTGCTCATTCAGTCGCTTTTTCCACCGCCGGTCGCGCGCTCGAGAATCCGCTCTCCCGCGTATGCGCCGAGTGCGGCAGTGAGCATGACGCCCATCCAGGTGCCGGCGTCGTCGAGGTGAAGGCCAAGCCAGTCGAGGCCGAGGGCGGCAGCGACCGCGGTGAGAAATCCAAAAGGCGCGCCTTTCAGGATGGCGATGCCGATGTTGGTTGGCTTGCCTGCGCGATTACCGAAAAAGGTCGCCGCGCCTCCGACGACAAGACCCGCGAGTGCCGCGCTGAGAAAAAGCCAAGGCCAAACGAAGGTGACCTGGATGGAATCAGCTCTGGTACCGTTCACATCGGCGCTGATGGTATGACTTCCGGGCATGCCAGAGCGAATCTTCGCCTCGTTGGCTTCATCGGCGGTGACAGGCAGGATAGCTGGGCGAACATTTAGCGTCTGTGTGGGAAACGTCACCAGTGTGGTGTCCCCGGGCGCATGCCCCGGTGGCAGAGTTAGAAATTACTGACGTGCCAAGTCCAAAGGCCTGCAGGACGCTCGGTAACGCATACAGCTTTACCCTCGGGCGATAGACCTGCACGGGGATCAGCACACCTTCGGGATCGGTCGCGGTCGTTACTCGTACGGTGACAGAGTCACTCGCGGAGATCTCGACCGAGTCGTAGTCCAGACTCGTGTGGTCAATCTCAAGCCGGTTTGGTACAACTTTTCCCGGCCCGGTAAGATGCAGCTGCATCTTGAGAGGACGCGCGAGCGGTTGGGAGCCCTCCTCGGGATGCAGGCTGTCCACTACTCCGATGGATGCCCAGCCGCTGAACATTCGAGTGGCGTTCCTATAAGTCAGCCCGTTCTGATCGACGATGAGCTTCGGTATTAGCAGACGCTCGACGCCATTCGTGTCCACGGTGAACCAGCGGTAGGGAAGTTCGTAGCTGCGCTGTCCCTCCACGGCACTCGATGAAGGACCGTGCAGAAGTGACGAATCCGGTTGATCAGGTAATCGACGCACTGTGTCGCGGACCGCATGCGCTCCAATTTTACGGAAAATGAAGTCGCCCGCGGTAACCCGGATGGTATCAGCGGAGGAGGAAACGAGTTGCACACCGGCGCGATTGACGACCTTGAGTGTCGCAGTGTCGGCCGTCGCGGACGCACCCAGCACGCGCTCAATGCGCGAGCGGTCGAAAGGTCTGATTCGGGTTGCTGCGGGTTGAGGCTGAAGTGCTGGGGATACCAGGACCTGCGCAGCGGTGGCAAGGAGAAAGGCAACATTGGCTCGACGCATGGGAAGTCTCCGTTTGCTTCGGCTTCGTTGCGCAGCGAGTCCGGTGCTCGGCACTCGGTGCTCGTTTGTACGGCCAAGACAGCGGGTGAGCGGGAGAGGGGCGGGAATCGGAAATCGGGAATCGAACCTGGTATCCGGCAGTGTCGAATGAAGTTGGAAAGGAACTTTAT
>JACDCM010000362.1 GCA_013817545.1 Gemmatimonadaceae bacterium
GTACCGCACCGTACCGGTGGGGCGTCTGCGAACTTGCGCTCGGCGTAGCAAATCGTTGCCATGGCTCAGTCTGCCCTACTGCCGTGCTGCCGTGCGTACGCAGCAATTCCCTCTTGTCGCTGATGAGCTCGGGTCCGGTCCCATTTCCACCCGCCAGGCTTAGTCCCAAAGTCCCATCCCTAACGGGATGGGGACTTTTGGGACTAGAGTTAGCCCCAGTCTCATGGGAGTCCCAACCAGTCCCATGGGACTGGGACTGTATAACCGCAAGGCCGGCATCAGTCAGCTGAAAGCCACCGCTAGAAGCAGACACCAAACCCCGTGTAATGGCGATTCCTTTTTCCCGATAGAACGTTGTTTTGGGGACACCGCCACGATCTTTCCATGCTGCATCGGGGAGCGGTTGTTGTCCGCTCAATGCATTTAGTACCGAGAACAGTTTCGGGCTGACTTGTTCGAACGCCATTGCCAGCCGCTCGGGTACGGCGCTCCTGACTCCTGAAGGTGAAATCGTCTTCCGGAGCTTCAAGGAGAAGGGAGCGGGAATCTCCGCATCTCGCATTTTCTCGACCTTTAACTCAATAATCCCGGATCCCAGCGGCCTGAGAGCCAACACAACATCCATTGCGGCACGCAGTGAACTCGATCCGCGTTCGCGGGTCGTGTCCCAGCCAGTATGATGCACTACGACTGCGGCGCAGCCGGTCTCCCGTTGAACAATCTTGATGCCGTCGATCAATACCGTCATGTCGGCGCTCTTGTCCTCGTTCCCACCGGCTACGCTGGCAGCGAGCGTATCGACAATGAGGATCGCGGGTGTGTGCTCTGCTGAGCGTAAAGCGTCCAGGAATTCTTGAACGTGCAGGCGGTCGTGGAATCGGACAGGCTCTCTCAAGTAGAGCATAGAGCCGGGTGCCATCCGATTCTTCGCGGCGCACCACGCGCTAGCGCGCTGGCTGAAGCAAGCCGGTCAAGCGTCGTCGGGGCAGGGGCGCCCAACCAGGGTAATTTACTTGACAGCACGAGGCGGCGAGCGCAAGATCTCGCCCCATGTTTGCCAATGCCTACCGCGTCGCCAGCCAATTCACGCGGCCTGTGATCATGCTTTACCGGACTGCGGCACGTTCCGACCTCCGCGATGCTTGCCGAACCCAGAATGGCCCTCTGTCATTCAAGTTCAGTAGATCTGTCGCTTAGCGCAGTCGAGGAGCCCGAACTAAATGGCTGAGCGCATTGAACGAGTCCAGCGTGGGTTCACGGCCTACACCGTTGAGCGGGAGCTCGGTAGAGGCGGAATGGCCACCGTTTATCTCGCACACGACAAGAAACACGATCGCAAGGTCGCGATAAAGATTCTCCACGCCGAGCTAGCCGCCGTGCTCGGCGCTGAGAGGTTCCTCCAGGAGATCAGGGTTACCGCCAATCTTCAGCACCCCCACATCCTGGGCCTCATCGACTCTGGACTGATTGGCGAAGATGCGGGCGACCTGAAGGAGAGGCCGTACTACGTGATGCCTTACATCGAGGGGCAATCACTCCGTCAGCGACTCGAGAAGGAGCAACAGCTTCCGGTCTCCGACTCCGTGCGAATCGCAACTGAAGTGGCGAGCGCCCTCGACTACGCGCATAGGCACGGCCTTATACACCGGGACATCAAGCCCGAGAATATTCTCCTTCACGACGGAAGCGCAATCGTCGCCGATTTCGGTATTGCGCTGGCAGTCACTGAGGCTGGTGGTGCGCGAATTACGCAGACCGGCCTCTCGTTGGGAACTCCGAGCTACATGAGCCCCGAACAGGCGATGGGAGAGCGGACAATTACTGCGCGTAGCGACATCTATTCGCTTGGTGCGGTGACCTATGAAATGCTTTCCGGAGAGCCGCCTTTCACCGCACCGACGGTCCAGGCTGTGGTCGCGAGAGTCTTGACCGAGGAACCGCGGCCGCTCACCACTCTCAGGCGTGCCGTACCTCACAATGTCGACGCTGCGGTCGCACGCGCGCTCGAAAGGCTCCCGGCAGATCGGTTCTCCTCCGCGCACGAATTCGCGGAAGCGTTGAACAATCCATCGTTCACGCAGTCGTCGAAATCGTCCACAATAACCGCGCAAGTCTCCAACAAGCGTCTGAAGAGAATGTTTTACGGAGCTGCAGCTCTCGCTGCTCTTTTCCTGGCTACCACTCTCTGGAGCTGGCTTGGCCCCGCCCCCGCGCAGCCAGTATTGCGGTACATTCTGGTGCTGGACTCTGCCGAGTCGATGGTTCCGGGAACGCCCTGGTCGACCAGGTTCGCTATCTCACCCGATGGATCGCGCCTCGCCTACGTCAGCGGTCCGCGTGCGCAGCTCTTGATACGACGACGGAATCAACTGCATGCCACCGCCGTACCGCAGAGTGAAGGCGCGGAAACGCCGTTCTTCTCACCTGACGGGAACCAAGTTGGCTTTCTGAGAGAGAGGCAAATCCAGATAGCATCCGTGAACGGCGGTCCACCGATCACGGTGGCCAACTCTTTAACAGGGGTGGCGGGCGCATCATGGGGACGAGATGGATTCATTTACGTCGACGGTGAACAATCGGTCAGTCTGCTTAGCGTCGAGGCGAAAACCGGCTCAGTGCCGAAGTGGTTCACGGTGCTGGACAGTGCAAGGGGCGAGATCGACCACACCTGGCCCGACGTCCTGCCCAACGGGAAGGGAGTGATCTTCACAGACGCGTTCAATTCGAAGGATCCGCAGACAGGCAGAACTAGGTATTCCATCGCAATCGCCGAGGTTCCCTCAGGGAAACACCGTGTTCTGGTGGAGAACGCCATGTACGCGCGCTACGCAGAATCCGGCCACCTCGTCTACGTGACGACGAATAGAACGTTGATGATCGCGCCATTCGATCAGAATTCCATGAAGATTACGGGCGAGGCGACCCCGCTCATCGAGGGCGTACGCATGGGGCAACTGGGCGCGGCCGATGTTGCGGTCTCGAGTACGGGGACGCTGGTGTACGTGACAGGCGCGGACGAGGGCAAGCAGGAAGTGGTGTGGGTAGCGCGAGACGGCAAGGCAGAGTCAGTCGATCCTGATTGGCAGGGCAGCTTCTGGACACCAACCATCTCGCCCGATGGGAAACACGTTGCAATCATGTCGGGAGACCCTTCCGGGACCCACGTGTTTACCAAACAGCTGGACCGCGGGCCGAGCGTCAAGTTGACTTTTGAGGGCAGGGAGGCATGGAATCCGACATGGTCACCAGATGGCCGAGCTGTACTTTATGGTTCGGCAGGGCCCGCAGGTACTTATGATCTCAAGACGAAGCGCGCTGATGGCAGTGGCTCGGCAGCTTTGGTGAGACACGGAAAGCGAGGCATGTATGGCGCGCGATGGTCTCCGGACGGGAAGTGGCTGATCTTCGTGGCGGAGAATGGTGGTGACGCCTCGCTGGACATTTTCGGGGTCAGACCGGCAGCGGATACGACGGCTGTCCCGCTGGTGGCGACCACCTTCAGCGAAATGTCGCCGGCGCAATCCCCTGACGGGAAGTGGCTGGCGTACACCTCGGATGAAAGCGGTCAAACGGAGGTATATGTGGTCCCGTTCCCCCAAACGGACGCGGCGAAGTGGATAGTCTCGAGCCGCGGGGGAACCGAGCCGCTCTGGTCGCACAGTGGAAGAGAGCTGTTCTATCGCGATCGCGACGGGAACATGGTGGCGGTGGAGGTGAAGACAACGCCCACTTTCGCCGCGTTCGGCTTAAAGGTCCTCTTTTCCGGGGACGGCTTCCTCTCCTCTGAATTCGAACCACAGTATGCCGTGTCTGCCGACGATCGCCGCTTCCTCATGATTCGGTCGCTGGCTCCAACGACTCCCGACAAGTTGATCGTGGTCGACAACTGGTTCAAGGAGCTCAAGGCGACGTCGCGGAAGTGAGCTAACCCACTCGCTCCTGCGCACCGTACGGAAACTTCGATGCTGGAATGGTCACAGCTTGATGTTTGTTCGTCTCTTTGGAAAGAGGCCACAGCTGTGCGCCGTTTGACCTTCAGCGCTGGATTGTAGGCCAGCTATCGACGTTCAGGCGAAGTGCAGGTATGCGCCGAGTCGCGTACCAGGCGGCCACCGCTACCGCCAACACCAAATCATCATGCGAGCCAGATCTCCACGCACCGTAGCTATCGTGAGCCGTGACCGGATCGATCTTCACCCTGAACCGCTCGAGCTCGTCCGCTAGAGTCTTTGCGTGCTGGAGCGCGGGCGCAATCTTGAGTCTGCCGGACTGAAAAAGAATCTGTAGCGAGCTCACGAGATCCCGTTTGGGAACCTTGCCATTCTCAGCTGTGCTCCCGCCCGTGATCGTCAGCGCGAATGGCTGCAGGCCGTCCGCTTTCATCATGTC
>JACDCM010000066.1 GCA_013817545.1 Gemmatimonadaceae bacterium
CGGCTATACAATCCGCAATCCGCACTCTATTTCGCCGAGCGCCGGACCCGGTCCGCGATCGCGTCCCCCACCGCTCGTGTTCCGAGCGATCCTCCCAGATCGGCTGTTACGGCACCAGCGGCAATCGCCGAGCGAACAGCGCTTTCCACCGCACTCGCTGCATCCTGCTCGCCCACCGTCTCCAGCAGCATTCCCAGACTCAGAATTGCCGCCATGGGATTCGCGCGATCCTTGCCAGCGAGCGGGGGAGCGCTCCCGTGTACGGGCTCGAACATCTCCACACGTCCGGGATTCCGATTCGCGCTCGGAGCGATGCCCAAACCGCCGACCAGAGTAGAAGCCAAATCCGAGAGGATGTCTCCAAAGAGATTACCCGTGACGATCACCTGAAACGACTCGGGCGTCCTTATGAGATCCATCGCCATCGCGTCGATGTAGCGCGTGTCGCGGTTAATCTCGGGGTATTCTTCACCAATCTCCTCGAAGGCTCGCCTCCAGAGGCCATGCGCGGGAATGGCGTTCGCCTTGTCGGCCATAGTGACGCGCGTTTTAGCGTGCGACCTGCCCCATTCGAAAGCGTACCGAATGATGCGTTCCACTCCGCGGCGTGTGTTCACTTCCTCGGCAATGGCGATCTCGTCCGGCGTTCCCTGCTTGAAGATGCCGCCGATGCCTGCATACAGGCCTTCAGTGTTCTCGCGAAAAATCACCAGATCGATGTCGCTGGCTGATTTTCCTTTTAGGGGCGTCAGTCTGTCGTCGAACAGGCGGGCGGGGCGCTCGTTCACGTACAGATCGAGTTTGAATCGCATGCCGAGCAGAATGTCGCGCGCATGCTCGTTTCCGGGTACGCGTGGGTCGCCAAGAGCACCCACGAGAATTACATCGAATTCAGACCCGAGACGCGACATCTCCCCTGGAGAAATGCTGACACCCGTCGAGAGATAATGCTCGGCCCCATACGGCAGGTGCTCGACAGAGATGCCGGAATTCAGCAACGGCCGCACTGCGTCGAGCACCTTGAGAGCCTCAGTCGTCACATCGGGACCGATCCCGTCGCCGGCGATAACGGCGAGCCGGACCGCCGGGCTCCTCACAACCCGCCGACTCCTCGGCCGCAAGTGATGCAATGCTTCCAACCCATTTCAAGCTCGGTCGCGCATGCCGGACACCGCTGAATGGTCAGATTCTGGCCGCAGTGGGGGCAGTAGACCGTGCGCCGGCCACTTGGAAGTGATCCGCTGCAGTATCGGCACTGTCCTCCCACCACACCGGACTGTGTCGAACCGCGCGTCGGTGTTGCGGGCGTTGCCTGATTTGTCGGCATTGGAGCGCTCATCTGCGAGGGAGCGCTCGTCCGCATCTGATCGTCCGCGGAGCCTTGAGTGCTCGCAGGTATTTGAGTGCTCATCTGTGCCGACGATGCCATGTTGGGAGATGCGGCGGGGGACGCAGGTGCCGTTACCGGAGCGGGTGAGGTAGCCTGCGAACCCATGGAGCTGCCGAACGCATAGTCGCGTGGAGGATTGGCCTGGACACGTGACGGCGTTTCTTCGTACCGCGGTGGGACGTCGCTGGCATACGGGAGTTCCGCAGCTTGCTCGCGAATCGGACGCTGCTCCCGCGCGGGCTCAGCCTGCGATTCCTCGCGTGCGCCTGTGCGCGGGGTATCGCTCCCCAAAGTGACTTGTCGAGCGGCGAACTCCCGGAAGATCGCCGAGTTCGGGTTGGGCGTGGCCAACTCACGCTTCACCATGTCATGCATCGCCGTTTCTCCCTGGAGGTAACCTCGTTCCCCCGCCAGCAGTCGCAGCAGCGCGATTTCATAGTCACCATTGGTGTCAATTTGAAGTTCGCGCCGGTTATGCCGATAAGGGACGAGCGTCTGGTACAGCTCGGACACCTCGAAAGGCCGAGACATATACTCGGGGTAGCTGGAGCGAATGTTTTCCAGAAGTCGGTTATACAGGCGATCAAGATCGTCCATTTTTTGGCTCTGTGTGATGAGTATCACATGCTTCGCAACGCGTTTTTCGCGCGGCGTCATATTAGGCGATGCACTCGTTGCTTTCGCAAGGGTCGTGCGACGGGATCGTAGCTGCGGATTCCGCGTACAGGACTATGTCCGTATGTTCCAGCGTGCACCGAATAGACCTCGCGGCGTAAAGGCCGCAAGACTACGTTACTGCGTCTGCCACAAATTCATCTCGCTGCTTTCGGCTGCGGCTTGGCCGCCTGCATGCTATCGCTGTTTTGGACATCGCGTGCGGGTCCGGTAATCTCGCCTGACTCAATTGTATATTTGAGCGCAGCCAGGTCGCTGGTACGCACCGGCACCTTGAAAGCGCCCAGCATGCTCGAATGGGAAATCCCGGCCGATACAATCCCGTACGCCGGATTTCCGCCTGGGTACCCCGCCCTGATCGCAGTTCCACTCGCGTTAGAAGTCCCCCCGATCAAGAGCGCACGGATTGTTCAGGCCGTGAGCGCGTTCATTACAGTTTCCGTGGCGGTGTTGTTAGCTGCCACGTTTGGCGGCCCAGCGATCGGGATACTGGCCGCCGCGATGATTCTGCTCACCCCCGCCTTCGTGACTTCACACATGGCCGTGTTGAGCGAGCCGGCTTTCTACGCTGCATTCCTCCTCACCCTGATGGCCATGGTTTGCTTTCCGGGCCGCCCGATACTGGCCGGGATGGCAAGTGGCGCGGCGCTCGCGTTGCGCTTCGCCGGTGTGGGAGCGACGCTGGCCGGGGTAGTCTGGACGGTCTGCCGTCCAGGGACGTGGAGCGAACGACTCAGGCGCGCGAGCATCGCATCGGCGCCAAGCGCGATTGTCCTGGCCGCATGGGCGGTGCGAACGAGAATTGTGAGCGGCCGTGCGCACGGCGGGGAAAGTGACTTCATTGGTGATCCCTTCCCCATGCTTCTGGCAGGCGGATTAGGACGCTCGTCGTGGAAGGGTTTTGGCTTCACCCTCTGGGATGGAGTTGATGCCGTATTCGACTGGCTGATTCCATTGGTGAGTGTTTACCTCACCGACTGGAGGTATCGCGCGGTCATACTCGCATTCGTGTTGGTGGCAATCGCGGGTATGTTTTTTCAGGTGTACCACCGGCATAATGAACCTGCTCGCGGCCGACTGGTCAGCGAGGAGCAGCGGAGCCAATTCTGGATAGCCTGTGGCGTGATGGCGGGTTCATACCTGCTTGTGATCCTTCTTGCACGAATCTTTGCCGACCCCTGGCTAACGCTCGAAGCACGCATTCTCTCCCCAGTGATGCTGATCGGAGTGCTGGTGTTCGTGACCATACTTGGTGCGTGGTGGCCGCGTAGAGCGGTGCTGCTGCGAGGGACAGTCGCAGCAGGTATAGGAATCTGGTTTTTGTTGGCGATTGGCCTCAATGCTCGGGTAGTGCCGCGGGCGCTTCGGGATGGAGTGGACGCTTCCGGAAACGCCAGTAAACGCTCGCCGACCGTACTCTGGACGCGTGAGAATGGGAAGTCTCGCGCCGTGTTCACCAACGACCCCGCTTCTATCTTATGGAATACGGAGGCTGACGCCCGCGTGCTTCCCCTGCGCGTCGGCGCGAGCTGGCGGGATCCCTATCCACAGCCCCTCGACACGTCGGTCGCGATTACCTTCGGCGACACTCTCGTAAGGCGAAATGGTGTGATCGTCGCGTTCGATGAAAACAATGCGTATATGATGTCACCCGATTCGCTCGCGCGACTGCTGGCACTGCGTCAGATAGCGCGTTTTTTGGACGGGGCCGTATGGGCGCCAGGAGCCGAAACCGTGCGCGTCCTCGAGAGACTTCGGGGCATGAGAATGCGATAGGGCGTGGCATGGCCAGTTGCTCGCAACCTCGCCGCCGACGGCAAAACTGGCTGGGAAGCCCCCGTGAGTGACGCGCGCATTATGTGGCCGATCGCCGCAAACCCGTCGCGCCACGTGATCTTCTTGCCCTCCGCGTAGCTGCGTCCTGCGTAAGTGACCGGCACTTCAATGATCCGCGCCCGCATCTGCGCAAGCCGTGCAACGATTTCAGGCTCCATGCCGAAACGGTCGCTCGTAAGGTGCAAAGAGTGAAAGACAGGCGCCGAAAAAGCCTTGTATCCCGATTCCATGTCGGTAATTCGCAGTCCCGAAAAGGCGTTGGATAGCCATGTGAGCGCCGAGTTCCCGAACTCATGCCATGACGCGCTCCGCCCGATTAGATGCCGGTGCATGAATCGCGAGCCAAGTGAAGCATCCGCGCGGCCGGCAACGAGCGGCGCTATGACCCGCGGAATCTCGCTGGGATCGAGCTCCATGTCGGCGTCCTGGAAGATCACCAGATCGCCATGGACGTGCTCGCGAGCAGTACGAATCGCGGCGCCCTTTCCGCGATTGCGCTCGTGCCGGAGGGCGACAAGCGGCATGGGGCTGCTGGAAGCCCGCTCAGCTAAACGCTGATACGTGTCGTCGGTGGAGCCATCGTCCACCGCTATGACCTCGATTCGAACACCGGAAACAGACAGGGGATGGCGTAGCGCTTCTACCGCATCGAGAGTGTGATCAATGCGTCGAGCTTCATTGTAGCAGGGAATAACGATCGAAAGGGTCAACATCCGCATCTCAATACCGTTTCGGAGCGGCGTTGATGATGCTCAACGCTTCCTCGCAGTTGAATCCCACCAGCTGGGCGTACTCGCGAATAGAAGGATGCCGGGGACGGCTATACTCGCTGGCGCGGGCAAGCGCTTCCTCACGTGAATAATGACCCTCCCGAATCTGATTGCTCAACATGACTTCATCTTCGGACCAGCCGGCCATAACGCTATAGATATAGTTGTAAAAGGCAGCCGAACCGTCACCGATACGCCACGTCGTCGTCGTATCAACCGCGCCTTCCCAATCGTATCGCTCACGAATTGTCGATACAATGGTCTTCTCATCCCAGGGTATGTAATGGTAGAGGTACAAAAAGTCGTCCTTGACCATGAAGGTGCACCAATACGCGTATAACGTGTCAAACAGCGACTCATTGAAATAGCCCGCGTTGCCGAGATAGTTTTTGAGGTAATACCAGGCTAGCGCGGTCTTGTTGCGAAAGGACAGACCGGTGAGCGTCATGGCGTGATCATCTTCTTCAATGCCGCAAAGACCGGTTTTGTAGGGCGTGTCCTCTATCATGTTGCCGCTGCAGAAGATCACCAGCTGTATCCCTGTTTCTTTCCGGAGCTCTCGTGCGTGCCGGTAGAATTCCTTGTCGCCCGCTGTAAAAAGCGTGACCATGCCCAATTCCGGCCGCTCGAGCCACGCTTCGATATTCTTGCGGATGTACCGTCGCTTTGCGCCGATATCCGCCGATCGGACAATGTGTTCGACGCCCAGCGCTCCACAGATACGCGCCTGGTTGCGTCGAGCCAGGTCGGTGACCATTCCCCAATCGTAGGTGAAGGCGACGGGATTCATACCGAGAACGGTTTTGACGTAGTGCAAGCCGTAGGTGCTATCACGTCCACCGCTAAGCGCGACGATACAATCAGGACTGCCATCCTTGCGGCGGTACGGCTCCACCATGCGCTCAAGCGCCTCTCGGCCGTGCACGCTGATTTTCTTGTGACGCCGGCAATAGTTGCACACCCCGGAGCCATCGAATGTGATAAGCGGGTACGACTCCACCAGGATGCATTTCGTGCAACGCCGCAGGTCGGCGCTGTGAGGGGTGTGGTCCACGACACTTACGCGATTTCCGGGAACAAACCCGTTCATCGACGGCAAGAGAACTTCGGTCCCGGCTGTGGAAAACCTGTGTGAGTGGAGATCCTGAAGGCTCACAACGAGTCCCTGGCCAGCGCTCAATTGAGAAAGGGTACACTCACCCATCACCTCGCCAAAGCGAGAGCTCTTCATTAGCCGAGTCAGGATGAACCGTTCGGAGGCGAAGGCCGCGAACGTACGGCGCTCGTTGCCAAGATAAAAAAGCGATCCGGTATTGGTAGCCAGAAGGAGACTGCCGAGGTTGTCGGCGAGAAACGCTACCGATGCTGAACCCTGGATTTCCCTGAATGCCAATCTCGCCGCCTCACGCACATCCCCTGTCTCATCGAGAAAAATGCGCAGAAGTCCAACAAGAACTTCCGTGTCCACCTCGGCTTTCCGTTCGAGCGCCGGAAACCTGGACGCCAGGGATGCGTGATTGACGATGATGCCGTTGTGAATGCCAATTCCGCCGTGCGAGATAACGGGCTGGTTGTTTTCGTCGGAAGACTGAAAACCGTTCGTAACTAGTCGCGAGTGGCCCAGGAAGGCGAGAGCATGTGAACCCGCCACTGCAGTGCGGCCGCACGACTCGAGTGCGCCGTCCATCATTGCGCCGTACTTGGGGTTGTTGAGCAACGCGTCGACTGATCCCGCCTGTTTGAGAACGCGGATCGAGTCACCGTCGTGCACGGCAATTCCGGCTGCTTCACGACCGCGCGTCTCGGAGAATCGGAACAGGCGCGCGGCCACGGAGCGAACGAACTCCGGAGATATGTTTTCGTCAGGAGCGATTACGGCCCCGAAAATTCCGCACATGGGATTGATGACTGTGATCTCGGAGCACTCGCAAGGCGAGGCTCACGAACACCGAGGTGGCAGGGGGAGATCTGAAAACACTTCAATGCTTCTTCAGCTCCGAGCCCCGATCTTGTGCACGTAGCAAATGAAAGAAGTTCAATTATTATGCCATTTTAACACTTGCCTGAAGTCTTCTATTTGCTCGAGTGCAAACCTAAAAGCAATAATCACTTAGGCAATGCCGTAACAGGCAAAAAAAGCCTCGCTTTTCGAATAGCGAAGCCCGACTCCTGACCTTGTTGGGCCAGTTCAAAACATCTGGAGCATTAGTCCATCACTGCTCCAGGCCCTTGAACCTCTTGTCAACGTCGGTTTTCACATTCTCACGGCTCGAGCCGCCCACACGCGCGACCATCCGCTCCACGACGTTTTCTGTATTCGTTTTGGCATCTCGGAAACCATAAGTGTACCCGATCGCCAGGCCAATGCTAAGAATCACGATGTATTTGAACACGTCTGCCTCATGTTGTGCCGGTCGACCATAGACTGCTCGAACCCTCTCGCGGTAACGGGGGGGTAGGGGTAAATCTCCGCGCGTCCGGAAGAGGGAATGGCTCCAGCGTCATCCGGCCTTTTGTCCGCTCGGCCGTTAGCCACTCGTCGAATCGCGACTGAATGGCGCCATCCGAGCTTGTCTGCGATGCTGCGGCATGGGTGGCCAAATGATTAGCGTACTCGTTTTGAGGATGTCCATCGTGGCCGCGCACCCATCTCCACTCCACTTCATGGCCAGCGCGGACAGCGGCCAGCTCCTGCCACAAGGCAAGATTCTCAATTGTTCCCGAGCGACGCTTCCAACCACGCTTTATCCAGTCCCGCAGCCATTGCGTATTGCCATCGACCAGGTATCTCGAGTCGCTGGTAAAGACAACCCGGCAGCGCTTTCCCTTGCGCGACAGAATCGCCAGCGCCTCCATCGCCGACCGGAGCGCCATACGGTTGTTGGTAGTACCCGGCTCCGATAGCCAGTAATCATACCGGGCGAGTTTTCCGCGATTCATCAGTTCGATGAGTCCGCCGGCACCACCCGGATTCTGCCCCTCCCGCCCATTACCCAGGCAAGATTCATCGGCGTAAACCGCGACCAGCAGCATATCGGATTCGCGCTTCACCCTATTACCTCGATCGCATCGAGATCATCCACATAGAACACGATGTCGTCCCCCGTCGTTGGATGAACCGACTCGATCCGCTCGCGTCCCCCAATGACGCGCAGCCGGAGAGGCACAACAACAAATTCCGTCCCCCGTCTGCGGATGGCGATGCGCTGTCCCGTAGAGATGGCGCGCTCCAGCGCATCGTACTGTCCATGATTCATTTGTGCCACGCTCTACTCCCCCGAGCCCCAGATCTCAATCAGGCGCGCAAGCGTTCGCGTTGCACGTTCCAATTCTCTGATGTCGATCCACTCTTCGTCGGAATGCGCAAGCGAAATGTCGCCTGGACCAAAGCATATGGCAGGAATTCCGGCATCGTTCAGGAGAGCGGCGTCAGTCCATGCGCTCATTCCTTCAATGCGAGCTTCATAACCTTCCTGTTCTATGGCCACTGCGAGGGCGCGTGTGATCGGAGCATCAACGGCAACGTCGCTCGGTCCCTGCGCGAATACCAGGTCCACATCGGCGCGAAAATCATTTCTCCGCAATTGAATTGTGTTGCAGATGTCGCGCACCTCCTGCAGAACAGAATCCTCGGTCTCACCCGGCAAGGTCCGTCGCTCGATCCGCAGCACACAACGGTCAGGATAAGTTGACCACCCGACGCCGCCAACAATTTCGGACGCATGAAGCGAAGCGTGCCCGAGAAGCGGGTGGGTGCGCCTGATAAGCTCTGTAGCATCCATGATATCCAGCTCGTACAGTAAGAGACCCGCGCTTCGTATCGCATCGACGCCAATGTCGTAGCGGCTGCCGTGCGCCGCGCGCCCGTGCAACGTGACCTCGATCCAGACGAAGCCCCGGTGGGCGGGCATGATCGCCAATCCCGTAGGCTCTGTCACGATAGCCGCGTCGGCCCTTACACCGCCCTCCAGAAGACCGCTTGTTCCCGCACTCTCGTACTCCTCGTCCACGACTGCCGCGACTATTACTTCTCCCGCAACAGACCCAGCTACCCGAGCCGCGGCCGCGCACATCGCCGCAATTCCCCCCTTCATGTCCGCGGCTCCGCGGCCATACAAGCGCCCATCGCGCTCGCTGGCACCAAAGGGCTCATGCCGCATTCCCTCAGTCCCGACTACGTCCAGATGACCGTTGAGCATCAACGATCGGCCACCCTGTCTACCAACTCGCGCGATTACATTAGGTCTGCCAGGCTTTACTTCCCGTACCTCTACCTGAAACCCCCAACCGGCGAGTGTCTCAGCCAGCCCACGCGCAACCGCCTCTTCTCCCGGACCACCAGGCACAAGCGATGGGTTCCGTGAATCGATTCTAACGAGCATTTGGGCCAAACCAATCGCATCTCCGCGGGTCAGCATCGGTGTAGTGAGAAAGGAGCTCGCGCGCAACCGAAGCGAGAAAGTCTCTGCCGGGAACACTCCCCTCGGTCATTACGGATTGCGGACCGCGGATTGTGGATATGGATGCGACGTATGATACCGAGTGGCACTTTGGGCTTGCTACGCATGAGCACGGTCCTAGGATGGCGCCGGCAATATCCTGACACGGCGTGCAATATGGTTGGTGGGGGGAATCTGGAACGATGATTCGTAGTCCGATCTCGCAAACACGTACGTTATTCGCGCTGGCGACCGCAATCCGCAGTCCGCAATCGACTCGCAGTCCGCACTCTGAATCAAAACCCATGCAAGACATCGCCCAATATCTGGAGGATAGGACTCTCATCCTGCTGTCCAACAGGGAGCCGTACGAGCATGTGCACGCGGACGGCCTTGTCGAGGTGCGGCAGCCTCCAGGTGGACTCGTTTCGGCGCTCGACCCCACTATGCGCGCGACGCACGGCACCTGGGTTGCCTGGGGCTCAGGGTCCGCCGATGCCGATATGTCGGATTCGGATGGGCGAGTCATGGTCCCGCCCGCTAACCCGGAATACTCGCTCCGGCGTGTTTTCCTGGATGATGAAGAAGTCAACGGCTACTATCTCGGCTTCTCGAACGCAGTCCTCTGGCCGCTGTGCCACATGCTGGTTCAGCACTTCGAGTACCGGGATGGGTACTGGGACCGTTATCGCGATGTTAACGAGAAATTCGCCCGCGCCGTTGCCGCCGAAGTCGACCGCGCCGAGAAACGACCCATTGTATGGATTCAGGACTACCATTTCGCGCTTGCGGCGGACCTGATCCGCTCGAGAAGTACCCCGATCCTCATACATCAATTCTGGCATATCCCCTTCCCACCATCCGACATCCTTCGGCTTCTCCCCTCGGACGTGAGCGATTCTCTGCTGCGTGGAATGCTGGGCAATGATCTGATAGAATTCCAGACTGAGCGATACGCCTTGAGTTTTCTTGGCTGTGTCTCCGAATTCATCACTGATGCCGATACGGATGCGGACAATCGCGTTATCCATTACTCGGGCCGCTCCATCGAAGTCGGCGTGTTTCCAATCAGCATCGACGTCGAGAAGTACGAGCAGCTTGCGTTCGAACCCGAAAGCCTTGCGCGCGTGGAGCGCCTTCGCGGCCTGCACGCATGTGGCGGGCGGCAGGTGGGCCTTAGCGTCGATCGCGTCGACTACACGAAGGGGATCCCCGAAAGGCTGCGCGCTCTCACCCAGCTTTGGGAGCAGTATCCGGAAATGCGGGAACGCTTCACCATGCTGGTCGTCGCCACGCCGTCTCGTTCCGAGTTGGCGTCATACCGGCATCTTGAAGAGGAGATGGTGAGCACCGTGCAGCAGATCAACGATCGCTTCAAGACGGAGAACTGGGAGCCTATCGTATTGATTCACAAGAACGTGAGCGCTGAAGTGCTGGCCGGTGCTTACCGCGCCGCGGATATCTGCCTCGTATCCTCGCTGCAGGATGGAATGAACCTCGTCGCCAAGGAGTTCGTTGCGTGTCAGGTGGATGAAAAGGGAGTACTCGTCCTGAGTCGGTTCACGGGCGCCGCTGAGGATATCGATGGCGCGATTCTGATCAACCCTTTCAACATTGATGGCTTCGTTGATGGTATTCGGCGGGCTCTCGAGATGAGCGAAAGCGAGCGGCGCATCCGAATGCAACGGATGCGCACTCAGCTGCGCAGTCTTACCATCTTCGACTGGCTGGCTTCGATTCTCTCCCGAACTCGCGACATAATCGCCGCGCGCACGGAGGCCACGAGCCAGGCGTGACCGAGCCACTCCTCCCAATCGGAGACGCTGTCGCTCGGCGTCTCGCCGGGACGCCGCTAGTCGTCATGCTCGATGTGGATGGGACTCTCGCTCCGATTGCACAGCGTCCAGGCGATGCGGAAGTGCCGCTGGAAACGCGGCGCGCGGTGTCGGCTCTCGCCGTTGCGAGTGGCGTCGTGGTCGTGCTCGTTTCCGGGCGGTCAGCCGCGGATGCTCGGCGCATGGTCGGAGTCGCAAATGTCTGGGTCGTCGGCAATCACGGCTACGAGACCATCGGTCCCGATGGGGAGACGTTAATCGATTCCCAGGTAGCGGCATATCAACCGCTTATCGCCCAGGCGGGTCGCAGGATACAGCCGCGACTGGCGGGGGTTCCCGGAGTCATTTTTGAGGACAAGGGATGGACGCTAAGCATACATTACAGGTTAGCGGACCCGGCTCTGGTTCCCAAGGTGCGCGCAGCGCTTGAAGAGACGGTGGCTGCTCTTGGACTGCGGCTCACTGAGGGCAAAATGATCCTCGAGGTGCGTCCACCCGGGCAGATCAACAAGGGAACCGCCGTGCTTACGCTCGGTCGCAGTCTGGGTGCCTTCACCGACCAGGGCGCGCTTGTCTTTATCGGGGATGATCGAACCGACGAGGATGCCTTTCGGGCGCTCCGGTCACGTGGCAAAACCTCAGTGACCGTGCGAGTCTCGGATGAGGAAACCACTTCGACGGCCGCCGAGTATTGGGTGCGCGATCCGTCCGAGGTCCGAGTATTCCTGGAAGGGTTGCATGCAACGAGGCGAAGGTCAGGTCACCCATCGCATCCAGGCTGACTGCTACCGCTTCTTTTTCTTTGCAGCTGGTGGCTTCACCTTGGGCTTCGGGCGGGGTGGAGCGGGCTTCGACTTAGCGGGCCGCGCACCGGCCTTGGCGGGACTTGAAGAAGGCTTCTTGGCCACCGGTTTCTTTGCCGCCGGCTTGACCGCGCGGGCGGGTGCGGCTTTAGTCTTGACGGCGGGAGCCTGTTTCACGACTGGCACCGGAGTGGGAGCCGCTTTCGCAACTGGCACCGGAGCGGGCGCCGGCTTAACCGACGGCTCCCTGGCAGGCGCCGCACTTACGGGCGGACTCGAAACTGCACTCGGCGCAGACTTCACGGATGTTTCAGTGGTGCGAGCTGCGTCCGTGCGAAGAGGCATTTTCGTCGACGCGGGACGTTTGGAGTTCGCATCCTCGGCCTCCCGGAGCAACTTTTCCCCTTCATCCTGTGTCATCTGACCGCGCCGAATCATATACTGCACAAGATCCCGGGCGCTTTCAGTGGCGAAGCCAGTAACACCCGCGGCGGCATTGATCACATCCTTCATTGCTGCGGCGATCTTGCTGCCAGCCTCGAGGCTAATTTCCTGGGCGCGTGCCGCCATTTCCGCGACAGTATCACGAACATCGGCGCCACGATGACCAGAGGGTCGTCGTGGTACAGGTGGTGTGACCGCCGCAGCGCCAGCTTCGGGGGTTCCCTTGGTGTCGGGTGTCACCGTTTCTACCATGCGCGTGCGCTCAGCTTTCAATTAGTGAAGGGCCGCAACGCGGATCGTTGCAGGTGGCTTTCCGTGGCGATTAGTTTATTGAAAGACGCCACCCCTGAAAAGCGCCTAAGTATCGATATTTCCTGATGGTTACGCAAGTGCGAGTGGCGATGAATTTTCGATTGGCAGCGGATACTATCCGATCAACTGCATAATACGAGAAGTTGGGAAGAAAGCGCCATGATAGCAATAGTGTGAAGCCATATTAACGACATATCTATGCCTTTTGCAAGAATCGTCGACTTTACGCGCGTTCTCGCCGGGCCGCTCTGCACGATGATGCTCGGTGATCTCGGCGCCGATGTCATTAAAGTCGAGCGTCCTGTGGAGGGTGACGAAACCCGAGGCTGGGGTCCACCCTTCGATCAGAGAGGTGAGAGCGCATACTTTCTGAGTGTGAATCGCAACAAGAAAAGCATTGGCGCTGATCTGAAGAACCCGGCTGATCGCGATCTTTTACTGGCGCTGATACGGGAGTGCGATGTTGTGATCGATAATTTCCGTCCTGGAGTCCTTGAACGAGCCGGAATTGCGCCGAAAAGCCTGGTTGCACAGCACCCATCTCTAATATGGTGCACTATTACGGGGTTCGGAGAATTCAGCGACAGGCCAGGGTATGACTTCGTAATCCAGGCGGAGAGTGGCTGGATGGCGATAAATGGATCGCCGGAAGGTGCACCCTCGAAGGCCGGCGTTGCGTTGGCGGACGTCATCGCGGGAAAGGATGCGGCCATAGCGGTGCTTGCCGCTCTCGTTAACCGGCTGCGAACCGGCCGAGGTAGCCATATAGTCGTGTCGTTATTAGCAAGCGCCACGGCTGCTCTCGTCAACGTAGCACAGAACGTTCTGGTGTCTGGCCAGGATGCAGGCCGCTGGGGAAACTCACATCCTAATCTCGTCCCTTACCAGCTTTTTGATTGTTCTGACCGCGCGATCGTTGTTGCCGTGGGGAGCGACGCACAATGGCGTGCATGCGCGAATGCGATTGGCTTGGCCGAGCTAGCGAGCGACGATCGCCTCTCCAGTAACGCGGGGCGCGTGCGGCATCGCGCGGAAGTGGTCGAAAAAATCTCCAATAGGTTGCGGCAACAGTCGTCGGACAGCTGGATGGCGGCATTCAAGGCGGTGGGTGTCCCGTGCGGCACCGTCAAGAGCGTGCTCGACGCACTGAGCGACATCGACGCTTCCGCTCTTTTCGGAGTTCCTAGCAGCGTACCAGGAACCGTGCGCCTTCCACCACCCCTTTTCGATGAGCACGGCGACGAAATCCGGCGGCTTCGTTGGGGGGCATTCGATGCGCTATATCGGTAACAAAACCAGGCTCCTGCCATTCATCCTCGACACGATGGGCACGCTTGGCATTCCGCCCGGCACCGCTCACGATGCTTTTGCGGGAACGGCGAGTGTGGGGCGTAGCCTCAAGTCCCGAGGGTGGCGTGTAGTATCGAGCGATCTTATGACGTACTCCTACGTCTTTCAGCGCGCGTACGTGGTGGCAGGTCGCATTCCCGCATTCGCCAAGCTACGCGCAAC
>JACDCM010000363.1 GCA_013817545.1 Gemmatimonadaceae bacterium
GTCCTGCCAAGCTCCGCGGGCACGCATCGAAAAATCCCCTTCACGCAGGGCTGCGAGCATGTTGGAAAGTGTCTGAAAGGGCCGGATCACGCGCTCGCGCAGGGCAAGCGCGAAGAAAAACCACCACCCAACAAGAAGAATTCCGAACGTCCACTGAACCTTTGACGAATACCCGCCGGTCCACAGCAAAATCATCGTCGCCAGCGTCCCGGGTACCCCCGCCAGGAGCGCCATGAGAAAGATGCGGCGCTCAAAGTCGAGCTTATGGGCGGAGGGCAGCGCGCGTGGCAGGCGAGCGGAATTCAGCGAGTGTGGCGCCATGCTCGCTGAAGGAAGGGGCGCAGAGGAAGACTGAACGTTCAGGGAAGCGAGCGGCGGATCCAGGCGATCGTCATAGCCCATGAGTCGACAGTCTGCGATACAGAGCGCTCCGGCTCAAGCCCAGGGCCCGTGCCGCCTGGCTGACATTACCTTCAAAGCGCGTCAGTGCTTTCTGAATGAGCAGCCGCTCCACTTCCTCCAGCGTCATGCTCTCGACGCGCGGTACGGCATCGGCCGAGCCACTCGCTGCGCGGAGCGCCAGGTCGATCGCGCGCACGGTATCTCCGTGAGCCAGGAGCACGGCGCGCTCTATCGCATGGTCGAGCTCACGGATATTACCAGGCCAACCGTGATCCAGCAGCGCCTGGATCGCTGTGGGATCCAGACCGGAAAGAACCTTGTGGTACCGTTGGGAGTGCGCCCGCAGAAAGTGCATCGCCAGCGGTGGAATATCGTCTCGCCGCTGGCGCAGTGGTGGAAGATTCAGTTCGATGGTGTTGAGCCGAAAGAGCAGGTCTTCGCGGAACCTGCCAGCCGCCGCTTCCGTGCCCAGATCGACGTTGGTGGCCGAGAGAATGCGCACATCGACGTGGCGAGTCTTGCTAGAGCCGACCCGCTCGAGATCACCGGTCTGCAAGACTCGGAGCAGCTTCGCCTGTCCGGCCATCGACACGTTGGCAATTTCATCGAGAAAGAGCGTGCCCCCATGTGCCAGCTCGAACCGGCCAACGCGGTCCGCCTTTGCATCAGTGAACGCGCCCTTCACGTGACCGAACAGCTCGCTCTCGAATACGCCTTCCGACAGCCCGCCCATGTTCACCGCTACGAAGGGCTGGTTCGCGCGTGGCGACGCGGCGTGCAGCCAGCGGGCGACGAGCTCCTTTCCCGTGCCGTGCTCGCCCGCGATCAGCACGTTGGCATCCGATGGACCAATCCGCTCCATCAGCCGCAGCAGCGGCTGCATCGCCGAAGACTCAGCGATGAGTGTTGGCAGGCCGTCCGGACGTGTGAGGCGCGTTTCGCCCTCGAGTCGGTGCGTCTTTCTAATCGCGCGTCCGAGCTCGATCTGCGTGCGGATAACCGCCAGCAGTCGCGCGTTGTCCCATGGCTTTTCGATGTAGTCCCACGCGCCGCGCCGCATCGCTTCTACAGCGCTATCAACGCTGCCCCATGCCGTCATGACTACCAGAGGGAGAGTCGCGTCGAGCGACAGCAGTCTGGAGAGGAGCGCAAAACCTTCCTGCCCGGAAGTCGTGTCGCGGGTGTAGTTGAGGTCCATGAGCACCGCGTCGATGTCCTCGGTTTCCACCGCGCTCAGAATTCCGGCTGGGGAACGCGCGGTCTCGACAAGATACCCTTCACTCTTGAGCAGCAGCCGGAGCGCCTGGATTACGTCCGGCTGATCGTCAGCCACGAGCACGCGCGCCCCCTCCTGCGGCTCATGGCTAGTCATATCTGAGGGCTACCAGCGGATCAACGCGAGTGGCGCGTCGTGCAGGCGCCCAGCTGGCGACCGCTGCGACTGCCGCGAGCAAAAGCGCGATGCTTATAAACACGACCGGGTCGGTTGCCTCGACGTTGTAGAGTACGCCTGTGAGCAGTCTGGTTATCGCGAACGCTCCCACAAGTCCTATCGCGAGCCCGGCAGCCGCAAGTGCGAGCCCTCTCCCCACCACCATCCTGAATACATCCCCGGCCTGCGCGCCGAGCGCCATGCGAACCCCGATCTCGTGGGTGCGCTGCGCGACGGCGTAGGCCATCACGCCGTACACACCGACCGCGGCGAGCAACAGTGCAACGATGCCGAATGTTCCGAACATCTTTCCGTATAGTTCATTCTCCCAGAACGACAGCGCGACGAGTCGCTCAAGCGTCTGCACCTCGATCAGTGGTAAGGTCGGATCCACTGCGCGGACTTCCGCGCGTACGGCGCCAATGAGATTGGTGGGATCGCCGTTCGTTCGAACGATGAAAGCCATCGTGCGATTCGGCACGAGCGCATATGGTAGATACACCTGGGACTCGGGGCCGGAGGTGATCTCCCGCATTCTGATATCCGGCGCTATTCCCACAACCGTAAGCCAGGGCCGCGTGGAATCGGTTGACATGCGGAGTCGCTTTCCTATCGCCTCCTGTCCGGGCCAGTAACGAGCCGCCAACGTCTTGTTAACGATGATTACCGGTGTGCTATCTCGCATTTCCCGATCGGTGAATGATCTGCCGGTAAGCGGGATCCTCATCGTCTCGAAATAGGTGGCGGTCACTGCCCGCTGCGACGCTGCTGGCACTTCACCAAGTACCACGGGCTGCCCTTCGACCTGGAAAGAGCTGTTGTTGGTGCTGCCGGAGAGGGGGATATTGCTCACGGCTGCCACGTTGGTCACGCCGGGCACGGTTCGCACCCGCTCGAGGATCTGCTCGAAGATGGATACCCGGGTGCTGAAGGCTTCGTACTTATCACCACCGAGGTAAACGCGCGTGGTAAGCGCGTTGCTGGAATCGAATCCTGTGTTAGCCGAACGCATGTGCAGGAAACTTTTCACCATCAGCGACGCTCCGATCAACAAAACGAGCGACAGCGCAACCTCGGCGACGACCAGACCGCTGCGTAATCTGCTGCGGTGAGCACTCGAGCCGGATCCGCGGCCGCCTTCCTTTAGAGACGCCTGGAGATTGGCCCTTGACGCCTGAAGTGCGGGCGCGAGTCCGAAGATCACGCCCGTGAGCAAACCAACGGCCAGCGTGAACAAAAGGACTTTCAGGTCGATGTCGAACACCATCCAGAAAGGCAATGCGAGTGGGATGTTTGCGATCATGGCTTTCAGCCCAGCGTAAGCCACGCCGACGCCGAGAACTCCGCCCATCAAGCCGATGAGAACGCTTTCGGTGAGCAACTGGCGCACGATTCGAAAGCGACGAGCGCCGAGCGCGGTTCGCACAGCCATTTCCCGTTCACGTGATGATGCGCGCGCGAGCAGAAGATTGGCGACGTTCGCGCAAGCGATGAGGAGTACGAAGCAGACTGCACCAAACATTACCCAGACTACCAGCCGCACTTCGCCCGGCAGCATCTCCTCACGAAGGGATCGCGCGGTCGCGCCCGTACCGGTGTTCGTTCGCGGATAAAGTCCCTGCAAGCCTACGGCGATGGCATTTACGTCTTTGGAAGCCTGGTCGATGGTGGTGCCAGGCTTGAGGCGGGCGATGACGTCCATGTAATGACTGCCGCGGTGCTCCACGCCCGGGTTCAGTGCCATCGGCACCCAGATCTGTTCCAGGTCGATCGAGAACCTTGGAGGCATCACGCCGATGACTGTGTACGCTTCGCCGTTGAGAAGCAGCGTCTTTCCGACGACGGCCTTGTCGCCCGCGAAGCGCCTCTCCCAGAACCCGTGACCAAGCAGAACGACGTGTTCCTTGCCCGCCTGCTCCTCCTCCGCGGCAAAGTCGCGTCCGAGCACGGGCCTGATTCCCAGAATCCGAAAAATGGTTGGCGTAACAACCTCGCCTTCCACACCTTCAGCCTCAGTACCGCCAGTAACCGTAAAAAACCTGCTGTAATGCGCGGCAGCACCCTCGAATGCCGAGCTCTGCTCCCGCATGTCGAAGAAATCGGGAAAAGACCAGTTGTTGTCGAACTGTCCGTCTTTCGGATTGGTTTCGTACAGAGCCACCAGCTGCGCGGGTTCTCTATAAGGCAGCGGGCGCAGCATGAGCGCGTTTACAACGCTGAACATCGTGGTATTGACGCCGATGCCGAGCGCGAGACAGACAACTGCCACGGCGGTGAATCCTGAATTCCTGGAGAGCGTCCGAATGGCGTAGCGAAGGTCTTGCCGGAGCGTGTCCATGGGTAGGCTATTGACGGTGAGTAATCTGGATCCGGCGTTGATTGCGGATTGCGGATTGCGGACTGACAACTACCGATTGCGAAGGCCCACTACATGGTTTCGGCAAGTGCTCTTGTCGTTAATCCGCAGTCCGCAATCCGCAATCCGTCTCCACCCACCACGTGTCATGAGCCGTTAAAGATTCACCATCCACCCGTCCTTG
>JACDCM010000364.1 GCA_013817545.1 Gemmatimonadaceae bacterium
GACCATCAGCGCTCGACCGATGCCGCGCCGCTGCTCAGCGGGCCGCACGCTGAGATGGTGCAGGTACACCGCGTCGTTGGCGAACCGGAAGCCGTTCTCCGGGCGCCGCCGAATCTCAACATACGCGTAGCCGACCGGGACGCCGTCGGCCTCTGCGAGCAGCACCCGAGCATCTGGGGCGCGCAGCAACGCGCGGACCTCATCTGCCGGCAGCGCGGTAGCACCCGGAGGCTTGAACAGCGTGGGCAGCGCTTCCGCGTGCAGAGCTTGCACGTCAGCATTGAGGAGTTCGATGGCGTCGGCATCCGCGGGAACCGCGGGACGCACGCTGCACGTCATGCGATGTCAGTCCATGAAAGAAGTGCGACCACGAACTGTGTCGCGTCTCACGCTCTAGCTAAGCTGCAAGCGAATCGGATAAGACTGCGAGCGAAGCCCGCACCGTTCAGTAGTACCCTCGTCGGCAGCAACGAAACGTTAGGCATCAGGCGAGCTGACCTTGGGTCCGGGATACTCGCCGTCATGGCCGGCGGCCAGCCGGGCGCGTGCCGCTGCCAATAGTTGCACATAGTCCGGATCGAACATCTCTACAACGCTCTTATCAATCTGCGCGGAGATTCGCTCTAGGGCGAGGAACTCCGCCACGTGCGCGAACCGGAGAAGGTCGGTATCCTGGAAGCGGGCGAAG
The DNA here is from genome assembly GCA_013817545.1 of Gemmatimonadaceae bacterium. Taxonomy (GTDB): domain Bacteria; phylum Gemmatimonadota; class Gemmatimonadetes; order Gemmatimonadales; family Gemmatimonadaceae; genus JACMME01. The sequence goes on from JACDCM010000364.1 coordinate 689, forward strand.
AAATCGAACAGGACCAGAGCCTCGTCGTATGTCAGCGTCAGATGGATCGATTCTTCACTCACCTTATGACCCATTGATGTCTAACGCCAAATGTACTGCAAGCTTTTAGCGCAGATATACTGCAAGATCACGTGACGTATGCTGCGAGAACCTACTTGCAGTATATCAAAACCCTGCCATTAGCATGTTCTATTGCTTAACGCCTATATCACACGGAATACGAACAGTCTGCGACAAAGCGCCGCCACTCTGTTATGACCAAAATCAAATGCCTTGCAGTCACCCGGCCCCCGCTTGCCCGGACCGCTGCAAGATTCAACGGTCGGCGAGCCGATCTATCGGAGTGCAAAGGTGTCCGATACGCGACGGAGTCAAATGCGACGCGACGTCGCGGTAGAACACCGTGAGATACTTTGGCTGGTCCGCTCCAAGTCGCCACGCGTCGAATCTTCCGGTAGGTTGGCTATCCGCAGTTCGCAGGAATCTGCAAGTCGCCCACGATCGCGTCCAACGGGAACATGTACGTCGGGTCAATCCGGCGCGGAGGTTTGGGTGGAAACGATATCTGATTGTCGCGAATGGTGGACGGGCAGTATCAACCACTCGAGAACCTCGGCGACTCGGTCAACACGACTGCTGGGGAGATCGAGCCATGGATCTCGCCCGACGAGAGCTACCTTATATTCAGCGGTGCCAGCCGCGCCGACAGCATCGGCGGGTACGACCTGTACATCGCGTTCAAGCAGAACGGCGTCTGGCAGCGCGCGCGAGCGTTGGACGGCGGGAGCGACTCGCGCGGGCTCGACTTCAACCAGAGAGTCTCCCCGGACGGAAAGTATATGTACTTCAGTAGCACGTCGCTCGTCTTCTGCACCGACCGGCGGGCGTTTCGATTGGCCGCGGAACGATGCGCTGCTCGCCGGAATTGAAGACACTACAAGGGGGACATCTATCACGTTCCCATTTCGCGTCTGGGAGTAAAGCCTCGCTGAAAAAGGCCATTTTGTGATATACACTGAGTGTGGAGGATTTCCGCGGTGGAGATAATCCGGAAGGCGTTCGGCGTTGGATACTCGCTGATTATCGTCCTGTTTTTCGGATGCGCCCTCGCTTTGATTGCCTTCGGCGGCCTGGAACTCTGGCAAGGCATCAATCCGTCTCGTGATGTGCCCTTGCGCGAGCGCTTCAACTCTGTTCTTGAGACCATCGGACTGTTGACTATCGCCGTCGCTGCACTCGAGCTCGGCCAGACAATCCTTGAGGAAGAGGTACAGCGAAAGGCGCAGATGAGCGCTCCGACGCGGGTGCGGCGGTTCCTCTCCCGGTTTCTGGTCGTAGTAGTCGTCTCGCTCTCGATCGAATCGCTGGTCGCTGTCTTTCAGTTCGTGCACGACGACCCCATGCTCCTGCCACAGGCTTCCGCGATTGCCGTCGGCGCGGCGGCGCTGTTGGCCGCATGGGGGGTGTTTGTCAAGCTGAATAAGAGCGCTGAAGAGCTGGAGCCGGAGGCAATGGAAGGCGTGAAAAGCGAGGACTCCAAAGTCGAAGGTGAGGGTGAGTGAAACGCAGTTGCACGATGGCGTCACGGGTTGCAAGCAGCGGCCGAAATTTGTTTCAGCTACAATTTCAGAAAAGCCTGGCGAATTCAGCGAAGAACCATGAAGACAGTCACATCGAGTTCAGGCAAGGAAATCGAAGTCTTGCGTCTGCAGGCCAGCATGGTCGCCGATTGAAGACGCCGCTGAAGCCATGAATTTCAATGAGCTCATGACCATATGGGGTGAGTCCTCCAGGCGCGTTGACAGCGTAATCCCAGGCGAGAGAATTTGGCAGCGGGAATGGCGAATGGGCGGAGGAAGACCAGGTTAACGGGCCGAATCCTGGGCGAGCACGTTGTGGCGCGGCACCGCACTTGTGTCGCAAAGACTCTACACGAGGATAATCCTCCGCCTACCTGTCGAACGTTGCAGGCCTGCTCTGTCAGACATACGAACCCGTTTTGATGGTACGGGCCGTGCCTTTCCAGTGACACGCACCGGCGTGCGAATGGCTCACGGCTCAGAGAAGGTTCTGGATGACGGCACTGCCTAACCGAATAGAAGAACAATTCCCTGCTCCCCTGGCCGGTCGTCCTCTTGTTGAATTGAGGCCGCGGACTCAGCTGCGAAAGCACGCGAGCGTTTGGGCTTCGAAGGCGGTAACAACGGTATACCGCCGTATGCTCTTTCTGGTCTATCCGCTGCAGAACAAGCTGGTCCCGAGCTTTCGGTCGACCCTGGCTCTGGAGTTCCGCGCTTTAACCGACGAACTGGAAGAGTATCACCAGTTCAGGCCCGACACTCCGCCGTCGGAAGTCCGAGACCGGCTCGCGCGTGGCGACAGGTGCTTCGCCTCCTGGCACGGCGGCAGGATCGTGGACGCCGGATGGGTGGCGACGGGCGCCGTATATGTGCCCTACCTCCAGCGAACGATGCTGCTTGATCATGGGGACATCTATCACTACGACTCGCACACGTCGCCTGAGTTCCGCGGGCGCGGGCCGTTCATGGCCCGCAATTCCTATGTGGCACGCTGCAACCAGAGCGAGGGCTTCGCGCGAAGCGTAGCCCTTGTTGCCCTCGAGAATCGCGCGTCGTGGAAAGTCCTCACACGCTCCGGGCTCCAGACAAGAGGTCTGTACACCTACCTCCGATTGGGCCCGTTCAGTCGCTACCAGCAGAATTCCGATTGCGGAGAAGAGCTTCCTCCGCTGATCTCCGTGAAATCGGTGCTCGTTCCGGAAAGCCTCGTGGAGCTTTCGACGTCCTCCCGGTGAGCGCACGAAGGCCCGTCTCCGGACCCAAAGGCAAGCTGCTAAGTGGTAATCTGCCCGAATTCGCTCGTGATCCGCTCCGCTTTCTCAGCGAGAGCGCGCGGTCGTTCGGGCCTGTGGTGCGCTTTCGCTTCGGTAGAACTTCCGCCTTTCTGTTAAATGAGCCAGATCTCATCGAGGAAGTGTTCATCACCAGGCGGAACGATTTCATCAAGTCGAAAGCGCTGCGCGCGCAGCGCCGGCTGCTTGGCAACGGCCTGCTTACTAACGAGAACGAGTCATGGCTCCAGCAGCGCCGTCTGGCGCAACCTGCATTTCACCGTGAGCGAATCGCCGGATACGGCGAGATAATTGCCGCCGACACCGAGCGTATGCTTGCGACGTGGGAAGATGGCGAAGTGCGTGATGTTCATTCGGAGTTACAGCGGCTTGCCGTAGGGATCGTTGCAAAAACGCTGTTCGGCGCTGACATGCACGACAGAGCAGAACAGCTGGGCGTCGCGCTGGAAGCCGCCATGCAGGTGTACGCGAACCGGCGCGGTCTTGCTCGTTTCATCCCCGACTGGGCGCCGCTGCCCTCTCATCTGCGCTATCGGCGTGGCATTCGCGATCTGGATGCGACTATCGCCGAGATCATTCACGCGCGGCGGGCACGCGACGAAGACACCAGCGATCTCCTCTCGATGCTCCTGCGAGCTCGCGACGAAGATGGCAATGCGATGAACGACGCACAGCTGCGCGACGAGGCAGTCACGCTCTTTGTAGGGGGGTTCGACACTCCCGCGCTCGGGCTTTCATGGGCGTGGTACCTACTGGCTCAGAACAGGGAAGCGCGGGAAGAAATCGCGAAGGA
>JACDCM010000365.1 GCA_013817545.1 Gemmatimonadaceae bacterium
TTTTCGAGAAGGCCAGGCGCTTGAGGAAGACTTGCGCATAGCTCACAGTTGATCGACACGATAGGATGAACAATCCGTGGCACTCCGGAGAGCAGCCCGGTAGTTGTGCATCGCAAGTCATTGCGAGGACACGCAGTGTCCGAAGCAATCTCAGCTTGAGCCCAACGAGGAGATTGCTTCGCAATGACGGTGTGCAGACGAAGTGGGCCAGAGAAAGACAGTTCTTCAGCCTTTTGCAGCGAAGTATCACTAATTGCGGTCGAACCAACGCCATTACGAGGCGGGCATCCAACTTCACGTCGGCATGCCGTTCCAGATTCTCCTACTCGGCGCAAAGGTTGCACCGGATAGCCGCGAAGACTCGATATTGCGAACGATGGTCGTTTTAAGCTATGGAGAATACATGAGCCAAGTCGACAGAACGAGCAACCGCGCAACTGTCAGAAATACCTTCGCGATCGTTATTGGCGTCTTCCTGCTCATCGAAGGAGGCTGGGGACTCTTCAGCCCGGTCGTCTTCGGCGTGCTGACCACGAACGCTACTCACGCAATCATCCACATCCTTCTCGGTGCCGCGGGCATCGGAGCGGGACTGGCGAAAAAGGCACGCGGGTTCTGCATCTTTCTCGGCGCCCTGTTGCTCGCGGTTGGCGTTCTGAGATTCGTACCCGGCGTTGACGACTTGCTCGTCAGAATTCTAAACGTGAACGTGGCAGTGGCATTTCTCAATATCGTGGTCGGAGCGGTGTCGCTGGCGATCGGTCTTCTTCCCGGACATTCGCGTCAGATGTCGGCGTGATGGTCACCAGCTTGACGTAAGTAGCGACCGTTACTTAATCGACGTGAGGTTGCCGCAATCGGTAAGCCGCGATCGTCACCGCACCGGTCCCGTCACACCGCCTGGTTTCGCGTTACAAAGCTTGCCGACGTAGCGCCTGGCGCGAAACATTGGTGCTCACCGAAGCCTTCGCGCGAGCTCCAATGCCCGCGTGTTGGTAGCATTGAGTGCGAGCGCGCGTTCCGCGGACGCCAGGGCCGCGCGGCGATCGCCGGTTAGCTCGTAAACCCGCGACAGCGACGCATGCGATGCAGCCGAAGCCGGCAGGAGCTCCACGCTCAACTCGAGCAGCTCGATGGCTTCCGCAGGCCGCTCGCGCGCGACGAGCGTTCGCGCGATCTGGTCCAGCTCCCAATCCACACCGTCGATCGAGTCCGCATGCATCGCCTTCATGGCGCGAAGGCGTTTCGCGGTAGGACCGATACCCTCGCGTTTGAACCGGTCAAGTGCTCCGTCCCAACGGCGCAAGCGAACAAAGTTCGTCTCCCAAGCCTGTATCTCGAGCATCACATCGACCGAGTCGGCCATCGTCGCGCTCCGGATATCATCGAACCAGGAATTGAACTTCGCCCCACCCAGGATACCGAAGTCCTTGCGCGCCAGCCGGAGCGAACCTTCAAAGTTGACGATGTCTGACCCGTGTGGATCCTCGAGCAGTGGGCGCACCTGACGGAAGGGAATCGCCACGTTCCGAGTGGCACCATGCATCTCTAGTGGACCACTAACCAGTAAGCCGTTTCCCGCACGGGTCACACGCTCGCTTGTGAACGTGATGTGCGGAAAGCGCGTGACGTCGAAGAAGTCGCTGCTTCGCAAGTGCTCGTCGCGGTGCCTGGAGCCCGAGTGAATGCTGGCCGCACCGATCACAACTGTGATGGAAGAGCGCTCGGGCCTTTCACCGTCGTAGAAGAGCGTGCCTCTTACGTCGTCGAAGCGTCCCTTCACGCGCCCGGTCAGAAACCCGATGGAGAATTCTACCGAGGAGTGGCTTGCCTCGAGGCTGAGCTCTCGCGCCGCAACCTTCTGCGCGGAAGCGGGAGTTGTTGCTGCAAGCGCTCCGAGCAAGGCACCGAGCAGCGGAACTGTACGGTACGACGTGTTGAGCATTCAATTCCTTTTGGTAATGGGTTGGGCGCTCAGGTTCAGCAGCGCGCAGGCAGTTTCTGTTGCCGTGGGACATTGACGGTTTGAAGCCGTACCGTCGCCGAGTCAGTAGCTCGACTTATCCGCGCATGTACACGACTTCTTCCACTCCGCCTGGGAGCGACCGACTGCGTTTGCGCGTCCGTATGCCGAGCCCATCCGATTTTCGGACCCAGAAATCGACTGACGCGTTTCCGGACGCGATCGCAATGCGCCAGCAATCGAAGGTGCCGCCAGGTACGGTGATGCGCTCATCGCCTACGACGCGCAGGGCGACCGGGAAGTACGCGTCATTTTGTACGACCGCCCAACCGACAATGGACAGCGTGCCGCGCCAACCAGTAGTGAGGTTGACCGTTTCGAGGAAAAAGGGCGCCAATGCCTCCGACGGAAGGTACGGACCGGATGCCGGCGGCAAACGCCTTCGGATGGGTCTCCCGAATGTACGGTCGGTGTGCATCCAGCCGAGTACACTGTCTCCGACGAAGTGCTGCCTCACCACGATCTCAGCGTAGCTCAGGTATGGCCGAACTCGCGACACTCGGCCAATGGGACGCAGGTTGTCGTGATCCACAAAGATCGTATCCAGCTCTACGATCGAATCGGTCCAGGACTGCGCCAACCGCCAGGCCGGCAGGCCGTCGTAGCTTGCGAGGGCGATGTCGACCACACCTCGCGAAGTGGTCTTCGACCGGCCGGCGCTATCTACAAGCCGGCGCTCAAAAATGAAGTGTCCCGGCTTGAGCCGGCTCCCATCGACTCCGCTGATGGGTGCCTGCACGAATAGACTTGCCGAAGGCGGAACCTGAGCCAGTGCGATTCCTGGAGAGAACATGCCCGAAAAAAAGGAAGTCGGCCCGGCGCTGGTGTCTTCGATACTGCGAGCAATGGGCGCGATGCTGGGCGCAGTGGCGGTAGCGTCATCCTGCCGGGTTGCGCGAACGTACACGAGAGCCGACGCGGCCGCCAACGCAACAAAGAGCAGTGGGCCTCTGGCCGATGCGACGGATACGGATCGTCTGGTGGGAGCGATATCCGCCGGAACGATGAAGCGCTCTCCGGCCGCACGTTCCGCGACAACACGTTCGTACAGTCCTTCCGGCGGCAGTATCACCGGCAGCCCGGCTGAAGCGGTTCGCAGCTCTCGCATGAACGCGATCGTGGAGCGGCATTCCGTGCAGCGCGAGAGATGCGTTGTCATGCGCTCGCGTTCCAGCTCGGGAAGCCCACCGTCTGCGTAGCTCTTGAGCGAAACGTCAGCGGGATGCAGGGCAAACAGGGAAAGAGCTTTCATACAACCTCTCGCAAGTGGTGACGCAGCGCCTTGATGGCGCGGCACAATCGAGCCTCGGACGCACCAGATGAGATGCCGAGGAGATTGCCCACCTCGACGTGCGAGTATCCTTCTATCTCCCTCAACACGTAGACCGCGCGTAGCGAATCTGGCAGTGCGCCAATGACCCTCTCGAGAGTGACCTGCGCGCTGATCTTGTCCCCATGGGAGCGCTGCGAAGGTTCCGGCGCATCATCGTATGCGACCTCGCGGAGACGAAGCTTCGCGCGTTGCCGTGTGAGCACGAGTCGTACAGTCACGCGCTTGAGCCAGGATTCGAGACTGCCTCGTTCCTCGTAACGCTTGAGCGCCTCTGGCAGGCCGAGGAAGATGTCGTGAACGGCATCTTCGGCATCATACATGGAGCCCGTGAGCCTGTAAGCGAGCGACATGACAGTTCGTGCATATCGCTCGTACAATGCGCCGAGCGCCTCAGCGCTTCCGGCACCAACGCGCTGTACGAGCTCGGCGTCATTAGGCGGAGAAGTCGGCGGTATCACCCTATGGTGAATGTGCACTCGGATGGTGTGACAGGGCGGCAAGTACAGCTGGTGTAGATATCAAACGCCGCTGACCAGCGAAAGCTTACAGGGGGCTTGCGCGATTATTCACATACCTCGGTGATCCTGAGCTGACATGCCATCAATTTGCGCGGCACTCCTCGCGCCAGCCCTGCAAGTCCGCCTTTCGGTGTGATGACGGGAGCTTGAGCTGCGGCAGTGGGCACGAGCAAAGTCATTAAAGCACCGAGCATGACATGGCAGCAGCGCATGGGATCCTGGGAGGGGAGTCGGAAAAACGAGCGACGAAGTCGCCGCCAGGCGGATGGCGCCGGGCGGACAGGTGAGGGGGCGCTTAGCGACGCACCCTTGAGTAAACACACGAGGACGGCGGACCATTGGTCACGGGACACCGCATGAACGCGTTGCTGAGCCGACACGAGATCACTCGAGAACCTTAACCATCTTCATCGTATCTGGTTGGTACCCCAGCCGGTCGTACAACTTTCGCGCACCGTGATTC
>JACDCM010000067.1 GCA_013817545.1 Gemmatimonadaceae bacterium
TGTCATCCAGGATGAGGGCGCGGTGGAGCGCCACATCGAACTGGTGCTGGCTTTGCCCTACCTGGATGTAGAAGGCATTCGGCGCCGGGGGTTTCGGGTAGCGCTTGACTGTGTACGCGGTGCCGGCGGGCAAATAATGATGGACTTGCTCGCGCGTCTGGGCTGTCACGTAACAGCAATCAATTTGGAAGCAGATGGCCGCTTTCCGCGTTCCCCGGAGCCAGTGGCGGAAAACCTCGGCGAACTGGAACGCCTTGTGCTGAATAGTGGTTGCGAGATTGGTTTCGCAACTGATCCCGACGTCGACCGACTGGCGCTCGTTTCGGATGCGGGGCGGGCTATCGGGGAAGATTACACGCTCGCTCTTGCGGCCAGCGTAGTGTTGAAGCGCCGCGGTGGACCGGTGGTGTCTAACCTGTCTACCAGCCGCATTTTGGATGACGTGGCAGCTGCAGCTGGCGCGGCGGTGATCCGAGCGCCTGTAGGCGAGGTAAACGTCGCTACCAGAATGCGTTCTGAAGGCGCCGCCATTGGCGGTGAAGGCAATGGGGGTGTGATACTGACCGAGCTTCACCTCGGCCGCGATGCACCCGTTGGTGTGGCGCTAATACTACAGATGTTGCTCGATTCCAATGCGTTGCTATCGGAAGTTGTGGCACGGTATCCACGATATAGCATAGTCAAGGAAAAGCTCGACCGTCCAGAGGGTTCGCTGGATGCTGTCTACACTGCGTTAAGGGCGCATTATCCGGAAGCCGAAGCAGATATGCAGGACGGACTTCGGCTCTCCTGGAGTGATCGGTGGGTTCATGTCCGTCCGTCGGGTACGGAACCAATAGTACGTGTTATTGCTGAGGCGCCGACGTTGGCGGCAGCGCAGAAGTTGATCTCAGACTCGCGCAAGCCGCTCGATACTCTCCGGTAAAGGGTAGTCAACCGTTCGCAAGGGCCGTTAAAGAAATGTGTGGAATTGTTGGATACGTGGGATCGCGCGTTGCCGCGCCGCTGTTGATCGAGGGGCTTAAACGCCTGGAATACCGCGGTTACGACTCCGCGGGAGTAGCGATCATGAATGGCAAGGGCGTGGAAACCCGCAAGGCAGCCGGAAAAATCGCCATGCTTGAATCGGCGGTTATAAGTGATCCGGTGCATGGCACCCTGGGGATCGCTCATACTCGTTGGGCGACACATGGAGCTCCCAATCACACGAATGCTCATCCGCATGTCTCCTGCGATGAGACGATCGCCGTAGTTCACAATGGCATCATCGAGAACGCCACTGCCTTGCGCAAGGCGCTCGAGGAAGCAGGGCATGTCTTCCGCTCTGAAACTGATACCGAAGTGCTTGCGCACCTCATAGAGGAGTTTTTCAGCGGCAATCTCGAAGAAGCCGTGATGGCCGCGCTCGAGAAGGTCGACGGAACGTACGGAATCGCTGTTGTATCCAGCTCTGACAGAGACAAGATCGTGGCGGCTCGCAAGGGCAGCCCTCTCCTCGTCGGACTTGGGGACCAGGAGTACTACGTAGCCAGCGACGTATCGGCTATCCTGGCACACACTCGTCAGGTCATCTATCTCGACGATGGGGACCTGGCCGTTCTGGAGCGTACCGGTTATCGCATTCTCGACCTGAATGCCGCAACACTCACCAAAACGGTTAGCCGGATCGACTGGGATCTCGAACAGATTGAGCGAGGTGGCTTCGCCCACTTCATGCTCAAGGAGATCTTCGAGCAGCCAAAGAGCGTCGAGAATACCATGCGTGGCAGGCTGTTGGCAGAAGAGGGACTGGCCAAGCTTGGGGGTCTCAATCTGACTGACGATGAACTCCTCAAGTTCGAGAACATTGTCATCACCGCGTGCGGCACGAGTTGGCACTCGGCGCTAATCGCCGAGCATATGCTCGAGGAGCTGGCGAGAATTCCGGTCGACGTGGAATACGCTTCGGAGTTTCGATATCGCAATCCGATTGTCAGCGATCGCACGCTGTGCATTGTCATTTCGCAATCGGGTGAGACCGCGGATACGCTCGCCGCCATGCGCGAAGCACAAAGGCGGGGCGCACGTGCTCTTGGTATCGTGAACGTCGTCGGTTCCACCATCGCGCGCGAATCGGATGGAGGTATCTACATTCACGCCGGCCCCGAGATAGGAGTTGCGTCAACCAAGGCTTTTACGAGCCAGGTCTGCGCATTGGCGCTCTTCACACTTCGGCTTGCACGTCTGCGCAACCTGTCGTCCGAGCGCGGCATGGAGATCGTGAAGGCCATGCAAGCCCTGCCAGAGCAGATTCAGCAGATTCTCGATAATGCTCCGGCGATCGAAGTCATCGCCGAGGAGTTCAAGGACGCGAGCAACTTCCTGTATCTCGGCCGCGGGTTCAACTTTCCGGCGGCACTCGAGGGAGCGCTCAAGCTCAAGGAGATCAGCTACATCCACGCCGAGGGCTACCCTGCGGCCGAGATGAAGCATGGTCCCATCGCACTTATCGATGAGAACATGCCGGTTGTCTTCATCGCTCCCCACGACTCCGTGTTCGAGAAGATCGTGTCGAATATCGCGGAAGTGAAAGCTCGCGGTGGCCGCGTAATCGCGTTGACGAGCATGGATGAGCCGGCGCTCGTAGGTAAGCTTGATTACGAGATACGAATTCCGCACACGATTGACATGTTCACTCCGGTTTTGGCGTCAATTCCGCTTCAGCTTTTGGCGTACTACATCGCGGTCAAGCGCGGCGCGGATGTCGATCAGCCGCGGAATCTCGCCAAGTCAGTGACTGTGGAGTAAAAACTCGTCGGAATTCTGGTGAACCTGTTTGGAATCGGCTCGGGCAAAGGTTGTTTGCCGGAGCCTTTTCCGTTTTTCGGGTGCGAGCTAGCTTAGCTCCATATGCGAGTCCTGCTTCAGAGGGTAGCCCGCGCAGAGGTGCGCGTGCCCGGCGTGGACGATGTCCCGATGGTAACTGGCAGGATCGGGCGGGGATACCTCCTGCTTGCCGGATTCACGCATACCGACAGTGAAGCGCAGCTTGCCTGGATGGCGGACAAGGTGATCGGGCTTCGTCTGTTCGCTGACGCCGATGACAAGATGAATCTTGCACTGGCAGATGTAGGCGGATCGATCCTCGTCGTGTCGCAGTTCACGCTTTATGGAGATGCTCAGAAAGGGAGGCGGCCCAGCTTCATGGATTCGGCGCATCCGCAACAGGCTGAGCCGTTATACGAACGATTCATCGCGCTTTTGCGCGAGAAAGACATTACGGTTGAGACAGGTAAGTTCGGCGCAATGATGCATGTCGATCTGGTGAACGATGGTCCCGTGACACTCTGGCTCGAGCGGTAGCTCTCAACCGGCTTGTGCGACGCGGTTGACCACCACACCTTCCGCCGCTCATGTACCGGATTCTTTTTGCGAACAGACCGTCCTCGTGGGGAGGAGGCGCAGAAGCTCGACTCCTCGAAATTTCGACAGGTCTGGCGGCCGAGGGTTACACGCCATTACTGGTTACGAGTTCCGAAGCCGAGCTGGCAAGCCGGTTCCGAGCCGCAGGCATCGAAAGCCATGTCTTTCCCCCGAGCTACTTTCTCAGGAGGGAAGGGTACTTCAGCTACTATATCGCTGCGCCGCGAGCGATACGCTCACTCCTGCGGTCGCGGACGATAGACCTCGTTCACACCAACGACAGCCGGTCCATTGAGCCGTTTGTCCGGGCAGCTGAACCGCTCGGAATTCCCGTCGTGTCTCATGTCACCGACATGGACGGTGCCTGGTTTTCCAGGCGCAACCTCAAATTTCTCAACCGCACTGCCGCGGTGGTAGGCGTCAATGAGGCGGTTGGAAAATTCGCGCTACGCCATGGGGTGAAGTCCGAACGCCTGCGTGTCATTTACCGCGGCATTGACGCGAAAAAATTTGGCGCTGCGCCGGAATCACTGGCGAGAACGCGAGAAGCCCATGGCCTGTCGAGTAGCGAGATCGCAGTAGGAATGTTCGCCCGGCTACACCCGCGGAAAGGCCAGGAAGACCTGATCCGCGCGGCCGCTCATCCGATGCTCGCCAACCTGCCGCTCAGGTATTTCCTTGCAGGCGAGGATTGGGAGGCCGACCGTTCCTACGAGCGAACGCTGCTTGATCTGGCACTGGAATTGGGAGTCGGCGATCGCTTCGCGCTGCTGGGCTTTCGGGAGGATGCGCCAACGCTCATGTCGGCGTGCGACGTAACTGCCGCTCCCTTCCGACGCGAAGCGTTCGGGGGAGCGGTTGCCGAATCCATGTTCGCGGGAACGCCAGTGATCGGGTATCGAGACGGCGGTATCCCCGAGATCGTACGTGATGGGCGAGAAGGCTTGTTGGTCGAACCGGGCGATATCGGTGGACTTGCGGCCGCCATTCAGCGCGTCGCCACCGACCCCGTCCTTCGCCACGAGCTTGCGTCGGCGGCGCTCAAACGTTCGAAGGAGTTCACTTTCGAGCGACAACTTACGGCGATCAAGGCACTGTACCATGAAATTCTCGCACCCGGCGGTGTCAATGTCGGACGCTGAAAAGCGCTCCATTACAACTGCCGGACGCAGCGTACGGATCATTCTGGCTTCGGGCTCGCCGCGCCGCCACGACTTGCTTCTCATGGCCGGCATCGCCCATGAAGTCCTGCCCGCGGATGTGGACGAAACCTACCGTGCAGGCGAGGAACCTGGCGTATACACGGAACGCCTGGCTCGCGAGAAGGGCGCTTCTGTTGCCCTGCGAGAGCCTTCCGCGCTGATAATCGCGGCAGACACAATTGTAGTGGTCGATGGACAGGTGTTGGGAAAGCCCCGGGATGCCTCTGATGCCGCCAGAATGCTGAGAATGCTGAGCGGCCGTATGCACAAGGTTCTAACGGCGATCGCGGTGGCGCGGTTCGGCCGTCTGGAATCCGCGGTTGACATTGTCCAGGTCAAGTTTCGTGACCTCACCGACGACGACATCTCAAAGTACATCGGCACCGGTGAGCCGGCGGACAAGGCGGGTGCGTACGGCATTCAGGGATACGGCGCAACAATAGTCGAACGCATTGAGGGAGATTACTTCGCAGTCATGGGCATGTCGCTCCTTCGGCTGACCACGTTAATGCGGCGTGTGGGTGCGGAATACATGTTCGACGGCGTGCATGATGCCGAAAATGTCACGTGACCTCCATTCCAAAACGCATGGAGGCAGCGGGAAAGGCGCTCCTCCTGAGCCTTATATCCGCGTCGATGTCCCGTCGTCGCGCATTACCCGACTGGAGGGCCAGGCCATATCGCGTGTTGTACGTGCGACACGACGGAATCGGCGACATGATTCTGGCGACCGGAACTCTGCGCGCCATCGCGTGCTCGCATTCCACCATCAGCCTCGACGTCCTCACGCACGCAAGCACCGCCGAAATGCTTCTGGGAAATCCGCATGTCAATCGGGTAATCTCCTTCCGTCCCGGGCGACGTCTCGCCTATCCGGCATCGCTTCTGCGTCGGTTACGACGCGAGCGCTACGACGTTGTAGTCGATGGCATGATGCGACGGTTCGTGGACGGGGCAGTACAGCGCCCCCGCGTGAAGAGCAGCACCGTACTGCTGATGGCCGTGAGCGGTGCGCCGCATCGCATCGGAATGGGCGGACGTCCGAACGACTTCATCTACACGTTCCCCGTGATCCCGCCGCCTGAACGAAGCGTTCACCATGCGGAGTACAGCGCGGCGGTTGCGGCGCCGTTCAATGTGGTTCCGGCGCGGGAAGACCTCAGTTGTGAACTCCACGTCAGCGATGCAGAAGGAGTGGCCGCCGAAGCACGCTGGCGAGCGCTCGAGGATTCTCACCGTGTGCCGCGCCTATTGGTCAATATGTCAGCGGCGAATGCTCGCAGGCGCTGGCCCATCGATCGCTACATTGCGGTCATTCGCCACGTCCTCGAGCGGCATCCTGGCGCCAGTGTGCTGGTAATTGGCGCACCTGGTGACGAGGAGGGCATATCTGCTGTGGCGAGCGCTTCAAAGGCGACTGTCTGCGTGCCTTCGCTTCGTGATGCATTCGCACTGATCGGTACAGCGGATGTGCTATTCACGCCGGAAACCAGCCTCGGTCACGCGGCGGCCGCCCTTGGTACGCCGGCTGTGGTAATGTTGCCGGCCGGCCACGAGATGCTCGTTCCATATAAGGGATCAGGTCGCAATCTTTTCGGGGCGGATGGAACGATCGAGTCGGTGTCGGTTGACGCCGCCAGCCGCGCGCTCGAAGAGGTTCTCGATAGGCCAGCGTGAAGCTCAAGCGGCTGGAAGCCTGGTGGAAGGCTCTTTGCATGCGCGCGTTGGCGAAATTGCTTCCGAAGGCGGAGCGGGGCGATACACCGGACTGGAGCGCTCGTCCGTATCGCGTTCTCTACCTTCGGTACGACCGCATTGGCGACATGATCCTCGCGACCGGTCTGATTCGCGCGATAGCGACGTCTTCTCCTACGATCACTCTGGACGTATTGGCATCGTCCGGGAACGCTGTAATTCTGGACCGGAATCCGCATGTCGGCTCGGTGTTGATTTTCGAAAAGCGTAAGCGCGCAACCTGGCCCGCTCTCTTCAGGCAGCTCCGAAGTGCGCGCTACGATGCGGTAATCGATGGAATGGTGCTAGCTCCATCGCTTACAACTGTGCTGTTAATGCTGGCAACAGGTGCGCGCTATCGCATCGGGGTTGGCGGACGAAGCAACGATTTCATCTACACTCACTCAGTGCCGCCGGGCGACGCGGTACTGCATGTGGCGGAGCAGTCAGGCCGAACGGCAATGCCATTCGGAATCGATCCGAACGCTACCGATTGGCGTTCCGAGCTATTTGTTGCTCCGGATGAGCGTGACGTCGCTGAGACGTTATGGAACGAGAATGCTGAACGAACCGGGAGTGTTGGGCCAAACATCCGCCTGCTCGTCAATATTTCGGCGGCGCAGCCCCGTCATCGCTGGCCCGATGATCGATTCATGGAAGTATTGCGACAGATTCGAGCGCGAGATTCCGCGTTGCGCATCGTCGTGACGGGCACGCCCGCCGAATCGAGCTCCATCCAGGTGGTGGCCGAGGCGTGCGGTGGCGAAAAGCTTGTTACCGGCTTACGGGGTGCACTAGCGATGGTGGCGACTGCTGACCTCATTCTTACGCCGGACACCAGCATTGCGCATGCAGCCTCCGCGTTCCGCCGTCCCGCCGTAGTAATGCTTCGGCGCAGAATGGCGATGTTCGTTCCGTACAAATTGGCCGGTAGGTTGGTGTGGGCTGAGGGGGCAACTTTGTTGGAAATACAGGCTGGTGATGTATTTGAGGCGCTCGCGGCATGCCTGGACGAAGTGAAGGCACGATCTGATGCCATCGGTAATTCTATTTAGCCCAGTGTGCAGGGTTCGCTTGCACCAGTGGGGAAGAGAACAACGCGTCTACCTCGACGAGAATGGCCTCCGGAGTAACCCCGTGCGGTGATTCGCGAAAGAGAACACGGAAGGATCCCACGCCCTGCGGAAACGTCCTACTTGGTTCGCCAGGGGCAAAAATTCCCACAGTTGGCACACCAAGAGCGGAGGCTATGTGCATTGGCCCCGAATCGTGACCCACGAAAAGACGCGCCAATGACAGTGCTGCGGCGACATCGATCAGCGAACCGCCGAGAGTGCTGTCGGCGTACAACCAACTGGAGCGGGTACCGACAATCTGTCGTAACTCCGTCAGCTCCGCGGAACTACCCACCCACATGGGTTTGTAGCCTCGAGCTTCGAGTGTCTCCGCGACCATGATCCACGCGGCGGGGTTCACACATCTGTTGCGTTTGCTTGCGAATGCATGCAAAGCCACGAGTGGGGTGTTTCCAAGCCGCTCGGCGAGATCCTCCCGCCGTCTTACGAGCCTGGTTGCATCGAGCCTATAACGAAGCGTCGCCGCCTCAATGCCCAATGGTTGGAGCAGCCGACTTGCCTCCTCGAGCACTGGGCGAGTGCGGTCCTCAGCTGGAAGCGGATGGGTTAGAAAGCGCTGGTTTCTAGGGCGAAGGAGACCGATACGCATAGGTATGCCGAGTGCAGCCACCGCGGCTGCCGTTCGCCATGGGGCAGCGGCAAGAAGCGCGACGTCGAAGCGCTCCTTGCGCAGCGAGAGTGCAACGCGCGTGAAGGGGCCGAGAGCTCCCTTTCTGTGGCCGGGCGCGCGATCCCAGAACGGATCCGACGCCACCACGTTATCGACACCTGGCAGGAGTGGACCGAGTTCAGCGGTGTAAGCCTTGCACCATACTGTCACCACTGTATTCGGAAAACGTTTCTTGATTGGCGGCACGAGCGCAGACGCGAATATCAGGTCGCCGAGATTATCGAGGCTAACGATCAGAATGCGCTCAGGCCGCATGCTTTGCCGCTGCTGTCCGGAGTGCGTAATTTCTCGGTGAATGACTGATATAAATCGACACGTGCGTTCGCATTGCCCGAGAAAGTTAACTGGCTTACTCTGGCTCCTGTCCCTCCCCGGTGTGCCGGAACTGGCATCGTGAGCGGACCCCCGAGGCGCATTTTGTTGATTCAGCTCCGAAGACTGGGTGACGTAATCCTCACGGCTGGGTTACTTAACGATCTCCGTGAAGCGTATGCGCAGTCTGAGATCGACTTTCTCACGGGTGCTGCTTCCGAGCCGCTACTACGGCAGCATCCGCTTGTCTCAGAGGTCATCGAATACGACAAGAGGCGTCCCGTCCGGATGATCCGCGAAATTCGCAGCCACCATTACGATTGGGTCATCGACGTGCAGTCGAGTCCCAGAACGGCAATGCTTACGCGCGCGTCTGGTGCTACAGTGCGAGCCGGATGGGACATTGGCTTCTGGAGCTGGGTGTACACTCACAAGCTTCCTCGATCGGGTGGAAAGACGGTGTACGTGCTGCGTGAACGCCAGAGATTTCTGGAGTTATTGAACGTTCCGATAGGCGTTCCTGCTACACACCTGGAAATTACCGGTACGGAGCGGTTGCGCGCGGAAGAACTTCTTGCAGCCGCCGGGGTGCCGCCAGCCGCACTCAGGGTGGGAATGGTCCTGTCCGTCACAGAGGCCGTGCGTCGTTGGCCGGTCGAAAACTTTGCGGAGCTGGCGGGATTGCTTGCTCAGGAAGGTGTCGTACCGGTGATTCTTCAGAATCCCGGTGACCAAGCCCTGGCTGCGCGGTTGCGGTCACTGTGCCCCTCGGCAATGATTGTGGAAACCGCCGAGCTTCGAACCCTGCTGGCGGTAATCGCAGCGTGTAACGTGCTGGTGTCGGGTGATACCGGACCCGCTCACATGGCAACAGCACTAGGCGTTCCCAGAGTCACGATTTACGGACCTACCAATCCCATCGCCTGGAACCCGGGTCTTCCAACAACCATAATCCTGCGCGACCCCGCTGCTTCGAACATGCGCACCAGGGACTGGGCAGCGGCCGGCGAGCATGCCGGAATTACAGGCGTGTCGGCGGAAAGCGTCCTGACGAGTGTTCGCACTTTGCTTCAGCGTACAAACGCGGCTCAACCATGAACTCAGGTACTGACATGGACGATTCGATAGGACAGCTAGTAGCGCGTCTGGCGCAAACGAATATCGAGCTATGGCACGAGGAAGACAAAGCGAGAGTCGGAGACGATCACCAGGTCGCCGAAGCCAAGCGGAGCGTGGACAAGCTCAATCAAAAGCGAAATGATCTGATAGAGCGCATCGACGAAGCGGTGCTGGCTGCCGCGCGCGCCGCGCAGGTTGCATCGCGCAATGGCTGAAACGGTCGGATGGTTGGTGGACAAGCTCAGCATCATTGAGCTCAAGATATTCCACATGCGGGAGCAGGCTGAACGTCCGGACGCGACGCCTGAGTTTCGTTTGCATTGCGAGGTAAGAGTCGCCGTCATGCGATTGCAGCGTGACGATCTCGCTGCAGAGCTCACACAGCTTGTTGGTGATATAGCCGCCGGCCGCGTCGTGCCGAAAGTGTACCGACAGTTCAAGATGTACAACGACCCACAGTACCGTGCCCGTAACGTTGAAGGAGCACCTTCCGAGTGACGGGTGGCACCTCCGCTCCCCTCACGGTGCTGCACATCGACACCGAGCGTGGATGGCGTGGCGGAGAACGTCAGGCACTCTGGCTCGCGACTGGGCTCGAACGAATAGGCCACCGCTCGCTTGTGGCGGCGCGTCCGGGCGATCCGTTGGCTATTCGTGCTGCGGAGAACGGTCTCGCCGTGATTCCATGCGCGCCCGTCTCCGAGGCAGACGCTCTCGCGGCCTTCATGCTTCGCCGAACGGTTATCAGTGAGGGTGTGCAGATCGTGCACGCCCATACCGCTCACGCGATGGCGCTCGCTTCGCTCAGCATTCTCTTGACTCCGGCGCGCATGGTGCTAACGCGCAGAGTGGATTTCCCCCTGCGAAGGAATATCGGAACGCTCTGGAAGTACGGCCGCGCCCACGCAATCATCGCTATCTCTCGGGCAGTAGCGGATGTGCTCGTAAGGAGCGGGATCGACCGCTCACGAATAGAGATCGTCCCTAGCGGCATTGATCTGAATCGGGCGATCCAGCCAGCCAGCCGGGATGAGTTGGCCGCACTCGGCATTCCGAGTGACGCGCCGTTCGTCATTCTCGTCGCAGCTCTGGTACCGCACAAGGATCCGGTCACTTTCGTTCGTGCGATATTGGCCGCTCGCCGGGAGATTCCATCCCTGCACGCCCTGATTGTAGGAGATGGTCCGCTGCGAAGCGCCGTGGAAAGCGCTGTAAATGAAAACGGGCTGGAGAATGCCGTTCACTTCGCGGGTTTTCGGGAGGACGCGGACGCCCTGCTCGCAGCGGCGGACATTGTGGCGCTCAGCTCGAAGGAAGAAGGACTGGGTACGGTCCTGATGGATGCGCTGGTGCTTGGGCGGCCGGTGGCTGCGACGGCGGCCGGCGGCATTCCCGAAATCATTTGCAACGGAAGCTGTGGCCTGCTCGCCCCCGTTGGTGAAGCAGAGGCGCTCGGAGCAGCTTTCGTGCGAATTCTGCGAGATCCTGCGCTAGCCGCGCAGCTGGTAGCTGGGGGACGCGAGCAGGCGCGTCAGTTTTCCATTGAACGGACCGCAGAGCGAACCGCAGCTGTTTACGAGCGGGTGCTCGCCGCTCCCGCTCGACCTGCATAACTCCTCCGCGCCAGGGCGACCTTCCCCAGTACATCGCGCACTTGAATGCGCTTCATACGGCCGAGGCGGTGGGCAGGAGTAACGGGATAGTCCTCTCCCGGATCGCCATACGCATCGACTATCAGGTCGTGAAAACGCCGGTATGGTCCAACCCGTTTGGGATTATTGTACCCCATGAGGCTGATCACTGGCTTGCCGAGTGCCACCGCCATGTGCAGCGGACCGGTATCGAGCGAGATAACCAGCTCGGATCCGTCGAGAATCCCCACGAGCTCTCTTAGCGGCACGCCGAGAGTGGAAAGAGGCGGATGTCGAGTCAGCGACCTGATTATCCTTTCGGTTTCGAGTTCGCTGACTGAACGCCCGCCGGCGAGCACAGGTTGTAATCCATGGTCCTCATATAACGCATCCGAAATGTCAGCCCACCGTTCGGGGAGCCAATCCTTGTGCGGGTTGCTCGTGCCGATCACCAGCGAGGCAACCGGGCGCTCGATACCCGCGAAGAACTCGCGCTGCCGCGCGCGCTCACTGGGAAATGGCCCCAGATTCCACCGCACTGGTTCATGCGGCACGCCGAGAACATCCAGAAACTCGAAGTATTGATCCTGTACGTGCTGCTGCGCGTGCCGCGGGATTGCGTGAGTAGTGAAAAGTGAGTTGAGATCGCGTGCGCGCGTCCGGTCGAAGCCGAGTTTGACCGGGGCGCGAGCAAGCCAGGTGACAATGCCGGCCTTGAGATAGACCTGGAGGTCCAGCACAACATCGAACGGCCGCGACGCAAGCTTGTGCCGCACCTCAGTGTAAGCCGTCAAGCCGCGCTTTTTGTCAAAAATCACTACTTCATCAATGTCGGGATGGCCCTGAACCAGCGACGCCGGACCTGGTTGCAAAACCCAGGTAATATGCGAGTTCGGGCTATGACGTTTCAGTGCCGTCACAACAGGGAGAACGTGCACCGCGTCGCCGATTGCGGTCAGCATTACTATGCCGATTCGGTCGAGTGGGCCCGAGATCATCTTTTCAGCTATCGCCGTGAACGCGGCTGACCAGCCGCGCGATGTCGCTTTCATCGACGGATATGCCATGCGACTGACGCCACTTGCGCAGCGATCGCGTCAAGCGGCGCACATTCGCCGCACCGACGCGGCGATCTCCGGGCTCGTCAAACCAGACGCGATCAACATCGAGTAGCCAAGCCTCGCGCGCATCGCTCTCACCGGACACCATAAGAATATTCTTCACATTCAGATCGGGATGATGCGCTCCTACCTGGGTGAGTTTAACCAGCAGCGATCCGACTTCGCGAAGCAGTCCGTCCTTCACGACTGCTTTCAGCTCATTCGTTAGAAGAGCTCCGAGATCACTCGCCCCGACCACCTCGCGCGTGACCACGTCCGCACGCCGAAATGGACCGCCAGCGGGATACGTCACGTAGGCGATGATTTGCGGAGTAGGAACGCCCGCGCGCGTCAACCGGACAGACGCGGCCAGCTCCCTCGGCGCGCGCGTTCCGCGCAAAAAGCGCTCTCCCGTAATCGCGCGCAAAAAACCTCCATGGCGCGACCTGCGGATAACCACTCGAGCCGCACAGTTCGGGAGCTGAACACCATAAACCAGTCCGCGGCCCTGGTATGCCCGAGCTTCCGGATGGCGAGACGCATACTCGTAAAGGGAACCATTCACGAGCGCTTCACACACGGGACGGGCCATGGACTTCAGCACTACAATCTCAGCATCGCTTTGTTGGATGCCGACGTATCCCGACGGCATCTCGGACGCTTGCCGCGTCATGCCGTAATGCGGTGCACAACTACCCGATCTTCAGTTCCCTTGAGTGCAAGAGGTGGAGACTTGTGCATTTCGACGGGGGCTCGCAGCTCTCTTCGTACGGCATCCGTGATGAGAATATCGCCGCCATCGGCAAGAGCGCAGAGGCGAGCGGCAGTGTTCACCGCATCGCCGATAACCGTGAACTCCAGCCTTCGCTCCGATCCGATATTGCCCGCGAACACTTTGCCGGTATCGATTCCGATCCCCGCCTGTAGCGTTGGCCTCCCTTCAACTCGCCACTTCGCGTTCAGCCGCTCGAGCTCCTTCAACATGCTCAGCGCGGCTCGCACCGCTCGGTCTGCGTCATCGACCCCCGAGATCGGGGCTCCCCACTGCGCCATGACGGAATCGCCGATGAACTTGTCCAGCACGCCGCCCTGCTCAAATACGCAATCAACCATAGCGGACAGGTATTCGCTCAACTGCAGAGCCGTGTCATCCGGCGCCATCGCGGCCGACAGTGCGGTGAAATCACGAATATCGCTGAACAGAACGACTACGGTCGTCTGGGTGCCACCCAGACGAACTGCTCCCTTCGATTCCGCGATCCTCGCCGCGAGCGCCGGAGCGAAGTACCGCTCATAATTGCCCCTTACCTGTGCTTCGCGCCTGATTCGCTCCGCGAACGCGCTGTTCTCAATGGAGACCGCCGCGATACCGGCGAAGGCTACCAAATACTCCAGATCTGCATCAGTGAAGCGGTGCGTTGTAGTCAGGTTGTCAACATAAAGGACACCCAGCACGCGATCCTCACTTCCGATCAGGGGTGCGCACATCGCCGATCGGACGCGCTGCGCGAT
>JACDCM010000366.1 GCA_013817545.1 Gemmatimonadaceae bacterium
CGAAATCTCTCTTCTGTGCAGTGGGTGGAAAGGCTGCCAGCGTCGAGTAACACTCGATGGTATCAGCGTCCATCGGGTCGGCACGAGATACACCTTCCCGATTGTTGCCCACCGCTACTACGACGCCAACTTCGCCGCGACGGAGTTTGACGTACTCGTAGAAGATCTCAACAAGATTCCGCTCTTCACTCCACGCTGGAAAGCGCGACGGGTAGTGGCGCTGGTGCACCACCTGTTTGGCACGACTGTTTTCCGCGAGGCACCTCTCCCGCTGGCTGTCGCGGTCTGGTTGGCAGAGCGGCCACTCGCGCGTATCTACCGCGACATCCCCTTCCAGGCCGTAAGCGAAAGCACGGCAGCCGACCTCGTGACGCGGGGCGTGCCTCGTGACGCGATTCGCGTTATCTACAACGGAATCGAGACGGACCGTTATACGCCCGATTCGAGTGAACGCTCGCCCACACCGCTCTTCGCGTACCTGGGTCGCCTCAGGAGGTACAAAGGCGTGGAAGTCGTTTTGCGTGCCTTTGCGCAGCTCGCGCATCCGACAGCGTCACTCGTGATTGCCGGCAGTGGTGACTATCGGCCACAACTGGAAAGAATTGCGCGTTCGCTTGACCTCGGCCAGCGAGTGCGGTTTCTTGGATTCATCACCGAAGCGGAAAAGTTGATGCTCCTGCGCAGTGCTTGGGCACTGGTTTTCGCTTCACCGAAGGAAGGTTGGGGGCTCACAAATCTCGAGGCTGCGGCGTGCGGAACTCCTGCAGTGGTGTCGGATTCGCCGGGCTTGCGGGAGTCCGTTCTTGATGGAAAGACCGGAATTCTTGTCCCCCATGGCGATATTCCGGCGATGGCGGCGGCGCTTGGCAGACTTGCTGCATCGCCCGATACAGTCCGCTCGCTGGGCGAGGCCGGACGAACGTTTGCCGAACAGTTTACATGGGATGCGGCGGCCCGGCAGACAGAGGAACACGTGCTCGAGGTTGTAAGGCAGGGAGGATCACCGATGCACCGGGAGGGGAGTTAATGGAGATAATCTTTCATGCGCACAATGCGGTAATCTCTGACAACATGCGGCTACGCGCCGAGCGAATAGTCAGGAAGCTCTCTCGCCGCGTCGCGCGCGCGGTCGATGCTGTTGTGCGGTTCGAGCAGGATGGACCAGTGAGGCGCGTAGAAGTAATGCTGCACGCTTCAGGGAAGCGAGCACTTGTCTCCGAGGGTACTAGTCGAAATTTCGGACCCGCGCTTGGCGAAGCCATACATCGAATGGAGGCGCAGCTGCGCCACATAAAGAGGACGCCGAAGGCGCAAGCGAAAACGCTGCAGCGCGCGTGACGAACAAGCGGTTCTCTGTAGGTTGGCTATTCGAGCTGATGCACGATACGCTACAGCTCGAGCTCGTTGGGAGCGATGCCGGCATGACTCGCGAGATCACCAGCAATGAGGTGGCGAGTCCAGGATTGGTGCTGGCCGGCTACACCGACCGCTTCGTAGCACAACGCATGCAGGTCCTCGGTGAAACCGAGATTTCGTACTTGTACTCCCTCACGCTCGATCGGCGACGCGAAATACTCACGCGATATTTTTCCTTTCCGTTGCCATGCCTTTTCGTAACGAAAGCGCAGGAGCTTCCGGAAGGATTGGAGGAGATCGCTGGGAGTGCTGGAGTTCCGATCCTCAGATCGGCCCTCAAGACCAACGAGTTCTACAGGCGGATGAAGCCGGCGATCGAAGACGAGTTCGCGCCGAGTGTAACGCTGCACGGCTCGCTGGCCGACGTATACGGAGTTGGACTGTTTTTCGTGGGTCAGAGCGGTATTGGAAAGTCTGAGTGCGTGCTGGATCTGGTGGAACGCGGCCATCGACTCGTCGCGGACGATCTCGTCATCGCCACCAAACGAGGTAACGACATCATCATCGGGCGTGGCCACGAGTTGCAGAGACATCACATGGAGATCAGAGGGGTTGGTGTCATAGACATTCAATCAATCTTCGGCATCCGTTCCGTTCGACAACAGAAACGGCTGGAGGTGATAGTTCAGCTGCTGGAATGGGACAAGTCTGCGGAAATTGACCGGACTGGTTTGGACGGGCAGACCGCCATGATACTGGATGTAGCGATACCCAAGGTGGTAATTCCCCTGAATCCCGGAAAGAACATCACAGTCGTTGCTGAAGTTGTGGCTATGAATCATCTCAT
Organism: Gemmatimonadaceae bacterium; assembly: GCA_013817545.1. GTDB lineage: Bacteria > Gemmatimonadota > Gemmatimonadetes > Gemmatimonadales > Gemmatimonadaceae > JACMME01. The sequence goes on from JACDCM010000366.1 coordinate 2,204, forward strand.
GCGCTACAGTGGCGTCGATCCAGCCGAAGCTTTCAACGAGCGTCTGATACAGAGGATGCGCGCCGCGGCCGAAGTGCGTCAATATTTGCGCGAGGACGATGAGTAGCAGGGGCCTCGCTCTTGTGGCCGGCCATGGGGACTATGCATCTGGCCTGCTGTCCGCCGCGGCCGAAATTATCGGCGAGACCAGTGCGTTCGTCACGATGTCGAACCGCAACCTTGGCGCTGACGAGATAGAGCGGCTGATGCGCGAGTTGGTAAGCTCACGAGGCATCCGCGTAATTTTTACCGACCTTCCGGCCGGTAGCTGCACCATTGCGGCCAGAAGGGTCGTCCGGAGCCAACCCGATGTAACGCTCGTTACAGGCGCCAATCTGGCTGCGCTGCTGCATTTCGCTTCGCACGAGGCCGGTACGGCCTACGAGGCTGCTTCCAGCGCGGCCGAGCGCGCAAAGGCTTCTGTGCTCGTTGTAGGGTCGCCTGATGGGAATTGATCTATTCCGCATCGACGACCGTCTCATTCATGGACAGGTCGTAGTGGGTTGGGGCCAGTCCATGGGCCTCGGATTCATTGCGCTGGTAGACGACGAGGTGGCTACCAGCGAGTGGGAGCAGGAGCTGTATCGCATGGGAGTTCCGCCGGAAATGGACGTCTATTTCAAGACGGTCGAAGGCGCAGCAAGCGCGCTATCGGATTGGACTGCGGACGAACGTCCCGGAATTTTACTGACTGGTGATATTGACACCATGCACCGCTTCATTGAGCTGGCGCCAACTGTGCGCTCGGTCAACCTGGGGGGAATACATTATCGCGCGGGACGCGACCTCCGACTGCGTTACGTCTATCTCACACCGGAAGAAGAGGCAGCACTTAGATCGTTGCAGCGGCGGGGGGTGGTGGTGACGGCGCAGGACGTCCCATCTGCGCGTCCCGTACCACTCGATGATCTGCTCGCCACAGAGAGCGCACGATGAACGTTGCGGAGCTGCTGCCTTTGGCGTTCCTTGGCGCCGTGATCGGTCTCGACGTCGTGAGCTTTCCGCAGGCGATGATCTCGCGACCGATAGTTGCTTCGACGCTCGCCGGAACTCTTGCGGGTAGCGCCACATCCGGACTTCTGGTTGGGGCTCTGCTGGAGCTCTTTGCCCTTGAAATGCTCGCTGTTGGAGCATCTCGGTACCCCGAATGGGGAACTGCTTCGGTAGTCGGAGGTGCGTTGTTTGCCGGGATGCAACCCGCAGGTGGGGCTGGCGCGCTTCCGATTTCCATTGCTGCAGCTTTGCTGACGGCCTGGCTGGGTGGCTGGTCGATGTATCTGCTTCGACGTGGGAACGGAGTGCTTGCACGCCAGCGGCTCAAGGAACTCGATAAGGGTTCACGCTCAGCCGTGCTGGGCCTCCAGGTAACGGGGCTGACAGCGGATCTTGTTCGAGGCGGATTGCTCACTCTGCTTGCATTCATGATCCTCGCGCCGGCAGCACAGTACGCTGGCCGCGAGTGGGAATTCGGAACCGCGCGCTCGTGGGCGTTGGTCCTGGCGCTGGCCGTAGCCACCGCTGGCGCGGCTGGATGGCGGCTGTTTCACGCTGCCGCGGGTGCACGCTGGCTCTTTCTCGGCGGAGCGGCTGCGGGCACTGCGCTGGCCTCACTCCGATGACTGAAAAACGGATACAGGTGCTCCCCCTGCGAACGCGTGCGGCCATGCTCGCTCGCCTGCTCGCCGTACAGGGTTCATGGAATTATGAAATTCTGATGGGAACAGGCATCGGGTTCTGCACGGAGCCGGCTTTAAGGCTGTTACCGGGCGGGGTGCAAGGTACCGCGTATCGCGATGCTTTAGCGCGGCAGGTTCAGTATTTCAATTCGCATCCATATCTCGCTGCAATAGCCGTGGGCGCGCTCGCCCGTGCGGAGCTCGATGGAGAATCACCGGCGCATATCGAACGATTCAGAACTGCCCTTTGCGGACCACTTGGAAGCGTTGGTGACAGACTCGTCTGGGCCGGGTGGCTCCCCCTGTGCTCAGTCCTGAGCCTTGTGGCTTTTGCGCTCGGCGCCGCTCCCGCTACGACCTTGCTGATATTTCTCGGTCTGTATAATGTGGGACACCTCGGTTTGCG
>JACDCM010000068.1 GCA_013817545.1 Gemmatimonadaceae bacterium
GCTCAAGACCGGGCCGTTCGGGGCGCGGCGAATGGCTCTGCTGCATGGTCGCATCCACGCGGCCGAACGCGAGGAAATAATGCGCCGCTTTCGCGATGGCGAGATCGACTTGCTGGTAGCAACCACCGTCATTGAGGTGGGTATCGATGTTGCCAATGCTACCGTGATGCTGATCGAGCATCCCGAGCGTTTCGGTCTTTCGCAGCTTCACCAACTGCGTGGGAGGGTGGGGCGGGGTGCCGACGAGTCGTTCTGCGTGCTGCTCGGCGATGTAAGCCCCGACGTCGAGGACCGCCTTCGTGTCTTCGTGAATACCGAGGATGGCTTCGAGATCGCGCGTGCTGACCTCAAGATGAGGGGAATGGGCGATCTCTTTGGGGAGAGACAGAGTGGCATCGCCATGTTCCGCTTCGCGGATCCGATGCGTGACGAGGTGTTGAGTGTCCAGGCGCATGAGGCAGCGGAGCGAGCGCTGACGCGCGACCCCGAGCTTGCCCGCGCAGAACATGCCGGCATAAGAAAGGCGCTCGCGGAACGTTATTCGCGGGCGTTGCAACTTTTCCGAGTGGGATAAGGAGCCGATTGCGATGCGAACCTCGGATTCCAAAGCTCGATGCCAGCCGTTGCATTGTGAACGAAATCCGAACTTTGGCTAGCTCCGACATTGGTGATCCGCAATAGCCATCCAGTCCGCAGTCCGCAATCCGCAATCCGCAATCACCCTATGCGAATGCCAACGATCGCGTTCCTGTGCGCTAACCAGGAGGCCGTGGTGCCGTTAGTCGTTTCTTGATCCGGTCGAGCTCGGCGTTTGCTTTCTCCAGCTGTTCTTTCAGTTTCTCGATCTCCTTTTCCAGCTCCGTTTCCCGTCCAGTAGCCGGAGCGGGCTTACCTGGCTCTTCAACCTCCTTCGTTGCATGTTCCTGAGCCGAGCGAACAGCTCCGTCAAGGGAATCCACCGTTGACGCCATGCCGCGCAGAGCACGAGCCTGGCTGATGTTTGCGGGCGGTGGTGGGTCGGCGAGGTACTCATCGAGATACAAAGCTGCCTCGCGCGGATTTGATGCGCGGTTCCTGGGATCGAGAAGATACACCGCCCTCCAGAACGCAGCCTCGCGCGCTTCCGGCGTCCCTCTGCGAAGCTTGATGAAATCAGCAAGAACCGCATCGGCATCATTGAACTTGCGATCCTCAACCGCGCGTTGCGCCTCGGAGAACGCGGTAATCCAGTCCAGAGTCGGAGCAAGGATTGGTGGATCAGAGCGTTGTGCGCAGGCGAGCGACAAGCAAGCGAGCGACACGAGCCAGCATGCCCTCATAAAAGAGCGCCCGCTGTAGCTGGACGGCGTTCCTGCGGCACGAGGCGTGTCGCAGCGCGGATGGGAAGAGTTATATGAAATGTCGTTCCCACTCCAGGCTCACTTGTCGCTGATATCGTGCCGCTATGTGCCAGCACGATCTGTTTCGCGATCGCGAGGCCGAGTCCGGTGCCCGCGTGCGCAGCGGAGTTCTGATTGTTCGCCTGATAGAACTTCTCGAAGATGTATGGCAGCTGCTCAGGGGCAATGCCGGCGCCGGAATCGCGCACATCCAGGTGCACATCGTGATTGACGGCCTCAACACACAGTGTTACAGACTCGCCTCCCGAAGTGAATTTGAACGCATTGGAGAGAAGGTTTCCCACAACCTCATTGATTCGGTCTGCGTCCCAATACACTTCGTCGGGAAGCACTCCTTTTTGATCAATTCGGAACTCTACATCGCGTTGCAGCGACAGAACGCGAAAGGTTTTCTCGAGGTCAGTAAGAAAGCCGTGAAGCTGCACTGGGCGAGTCTCGATCTTTCCTCCGCCCGCTTCGAACCGACTGATGTCGAGCAGTTGGTGAACCAGTCGCGCGAGAGATCGCGTCTGCATTTCGACGGTGGCGAGGATGTCCCTCTGCTTGGGCGCAACCTCGCCATAAACACCCTCCTCCAATAGCTGCACATAGCCGAGTATTACGTTGATGGGCGTTTTGAGCTCGTGCGATGCGACCGACACAAACTCCGCCTTGAGCTGGTCGAGCGCGGCGAGCTGCTCGGCCATCACCTGAAAGCTTCCGGAAAGCCGGCCGAACTCATCCTTTCGCTTTGGGGACATCCTGAGGCGATGGCCAAACTCACCGCCAGCAACCGCAGACATTCCGCCATCGAGATCGCGAAGCGGTTCTGCGATCGATCGCCAGAGAATGAAGCCCATGACGAGAGCAGCGATGCCGGCCAGCATGAACGCGATTCCGGCCGCGCGCTGCGCTTCTCCCGAAGCTGCTTCGGCGTGCTCCACGCGCACTCCGATGCGGTCACGCAACTGCGACTCCGCTGAACGTAAAATGCTGTCAGCGCGATCTATCGCGGGCACAATGCGCACATCAGCCATGGAATCCGCCGCCACTGCCCGTCCCTCGGCGACAGCCACCGAGGCAAGCTTCGTGGATACAGCCGCGAAGATCATCGCCGATTCGATACCATTGGCGGACTGCTCCAGGTTGAAATCCCGTAGCCGGCCCGCTGCGATAGCAACGCGTTCTCCTCGCGCCAGGAGCGTGTCTCGCGTCGTATCACTCGGGAAGGCGGAAAACGCGATCTGCGCACGGCGCACGTCGTCGACGTCGCTGCGCAGACGGCTCACACGTACGGACGCGGCGAAATCCCGGTCCCGAAGGTCGACTGTGTCGTCGTGGATGCGATCGAGCGAGCGGAGAGCGAAAGCCAGCGGTGCGATCATGATCACGGCGATTGCAAAGAGCCCCAGAGCGAGTCGCGCACGAATGGACATTAAAAGGTCACCCTCGCACCTATGACGAATCCGTATGCGCCTGACTCCCCGGAATCAGCCGGATACGGAATGTCTGGCGGCCCCCTCCGATTGCGCAGGTCGTAGATGAAGAGGGCGGCGCTTCCAAGAAGGGTAACCTCACCTCCGATTATCGCCTGGTGCGCGCGACGATCCGCGGACACCGCGCGCTGATACAACCTTTCCGCCCGCGCATCCGGATAGCTGTCCCCGGTGCTGGCGCAGCGATCCTGCTCCGCTCGGCATAGGAGATCAAGTTCGCCGTAGCTGTCGTCGGCATGCTGGGATTGTGTAACAGCGTACGCTCCGAATCCGACTGCCGCCGCCAACAGGGCCCACTTCGCCAAACGTACCGACGTCCATGAACGAGACGCAGCCGGTTGGGGTAGTTGCGCGGCGGCCACACTTGAGGCGACGGAGATGCACAAAATCCACAGTCCACACATCGCGCGCAGTCTTAGGGTTTTCATCTGAGGCTCACGATATTACCAAGAATCGGCGCAACTATGATCTGATTGTTGCGCACTGTTGGCGGGTGGCGGAGTTCGCTGCCGATGTAACGCTCCCAGAGTTTCGCCCCTTTGTGGCGATCGAACAGAGCCACCGCACCTCGAACCGTTGCAACCAATACGCCGTCGCGAACGAGGGAAGGTGCGGCGACAGTATTGCAGCCGAGCTTGACCTGTGTGGCCGACGCAGGCGAAGCGATTGGTATTCTCCAGAAATTACATGCGGTGGTCAGGGCGAAGACTGTGTCCCTCCAGACGATGGGGGCTCCCAGGACTGGTGAGGATGTGGCAACGCTCCAAAGGGGAAGCGGCGGCCTGGTGGTGCCTTGTGAGTTCGACGTCTGACTATCCGCTCTTCCTCCCGCAACGCCGTTCCTTGCTCCAAGTGTGATGGCCATCACCTGCCCGGAAGGTGACGCAAGGACCACAGTTGAATCATTCGCCAGGGCAATCGTAGCCGCGGTAGATGCAGCGAGTGGAAACCGGTTGGAGACCGCACCCGTGACGGCGTTCATGACAAAGAGGGTATCAGTGAGCGTGGCCACAACCACTTGGCCGTCGTTCGTCAAAAGCGGGCCTGAAAGCGACGGACCTATCGCACGGGACCAAAGCATTTTTCCGCTGTTTGCATTGATGGCGAATGCGCGGCCATCGGTGTGTGTGGCGCCGTAGATCACGCTGTCGCGTAACACCATTGGAGCCGCCACGTCGCCGACTCCGGTGCGCCAGCGGCGCTTGCCGTTGTAGAGATCCAGGGCTACAAGAGCGCCGGCGCGTCCCTCGGTCGCAGCATAGATTCGTCCATCGGCCATCAGCGGTCCGGTGCCGAAGGGCGCCTCCCCACGGTGCCGCCAAAAGGTCTGGCCTGTTCGCGAATCCAGAGCGTACACCCAGCGATCGATCGTGGCGATCGCGATAACCCGGTCACCGATCGCGGGCGCTCCCACGGTCCCGCGTCCGGCGAAGGCGCGCCACGCTACGCGAGGCTCGCTGGAGACTGCTTCCGGCAGCGGGCTTACGTCCAAGGGCGCGCCACCATAGGCTCTCACATCGTTGACACCCTCGCGCGGAACGCGCCGTTTCACGCCGCTGCATCCAAGCACGTTGACAGTGATTAACAGCGCGGATAGTTTGCCCGCCCAGCGACGTAATCCTAGATCAATCAATGACATTCTCATCTGTGAGCATCAGCGGTCTGCGCGAAGTTGTCGGGCAGACCGCTACTGTGCGTGGCTGGGTGACGCATATCCGCTCGTCGGGCAAAGTTGCCTTTGTGGTTGCGCGCGATGGAAGTGGCGTTCTTCAGTGCGTAATCGCGAAAAACGCCGTTTCGGCTGAATGCTGGGAGACGTTCGCGCGCTTGACCGTGGAAGCTTCGATCAGCGTGACCGGCGAGATACGCGCGGACGTGCGTGCGCCAGGCGGTGTGGAGATGGGCGTCTCGGACCTTCGGCTCATCGGCGAGAGTCCGCTCGACTACCCAATTCAGCCCAAGGAACACGGAATCGATTTTCTTCTGGATCACCGGCATTTGTGGTTAAGGAGCCGAAAACAGGTTGCCATTGCGCGCATTCGCCATGAGATCGAGCAGGCGATCCATGACTTCTTTTACGAGCGTGGGTTCGTTCGCGTTGACACTCCGATTCTAACAGCTGCCATAGGCGAGCGCTCCGGCCTTTTTGCGACGGAGTATTTCGACGAGGGCAATGCCTATCTGGCCCAAACGGGGCAGTTGTATGGTGAAGCTGCCGCGGCTGCACTGGGTAAGATATACACGTTCGGCCCCACTTTTCGGGCAGAAAAATCCAAAACGCGCCGGCATCTGACCGAATTCTGGATGATCGAGCCGGAAGTCGCCTGGAATGATTCAGAAGCGAACATGGTTTTGCAGGAGGAGTTCGTCTCCTACATCGTCCGGCGTGCTCTGGATCGGGCGGCAAACGAGCTAGTTGAGCTGGAGCGCGACACCGGTGCCCTTGAACGCGTAAAGCCGCCATTTCCGCGAATCAATTACACCGATGCCGTGAAAACTCTCCAGGCAAAAGGAAGCACCATTCAATGGGGCGACGATATGGGAGCGGAGGACGAAACGCTCCTGGTAGCGGACTACGACCTCCCGATCTTCGTGTTCAACTATCCCAAGGAAGCCAAGGCTTTCTACATGAAGGAGAACCCGGACGATCCCCGCACTGTTTTGTGTAATGATTGCCTCGGTCCGGAAGGTTACGGCGAGATCATCGGCGGAAGCCAGCGCGAAGACGACTATGACCGGCTCCTATCGCGTATCAAGGAAGAGGGCCTCCCTCTGGACGCCTACGGCTGGTATCTCGACTTGCGTAAGTATGGCACATTCACCCACGCAGGATTCGGGTTGGGACTTGAGCGCACCGTAGCGTGGATCTGTGGCTTGCCACACCTGCGAGAGACGATCGCGTTTCCAAGGATGATGAACAGACTGCGGCCTTGATAGGAGGGGTGGTTATTGACGGCAGGTTCGCGAGGCCGAACTGCCAACTCCGAACTGCGAACTGCGAATTCCGAACTGCGGATTGCGAAAAACAACTTGTTGCCGTTTCCTCTGACGCCTTGGCGGCCCCTTGCCGAGCACCGAAAACCGCGCTGTAAGAACCGAGCACCGAAAACCGCGCTGTACCAACCGAACACCGAGCACCGAGCACCTGAGCACCGCACCCGTAGCGGTTCGAACTACGCAATCGCCCTCAAAAATCACTCCCTCCCCTTAGCCTCCTCCCACAGCGCATCCAGCGCCTCGAGTCCCGCCGAGGTTACTTCCAGTCCACGCTCTCGCGCCAAGACCTCGATCACCCCAAAACGTCGGGCGAATTTCGCATTCGCCCGGTCCAGCGCAAGCGAAGCATGAACGCCCGCTTTCCGGCAGAGGTTTACCACCGCGAACAGCAGGTCACCCAATTCCCCCTCGAGAACAATATGTCGCTCATCGTAGACGGGAGCGCCGCTGGAAGAATCACTGACGCTTTGCAGTTCCAATTGCTCACGCACTTCGCAAAGCTCCTCTTCCACCTTCGCCGCAGGGCCGGTGACATCGGGCCAATCGAAGCCAACCCCGGCGGCCCGGTCCTGCAGGCGGTGAGCGCGGTGCAGCGACGGCAGACCGACTGGTAAACCGTCCTCGATGGAATTCCGGCTCTTCGCCTTGATTCGTTCCCACGGCTCGCGTGCTCCATGAGAAAAAAGGTGTGGATGACGCGCTTTCATTTTGGTAATGAGCGATTCCGCGACGTCATGTACATCGAAGGCTCCACGCTCTTCAGCCACCACAGCGTGAAAGAGAACCTGTAACAGCAGATCGCCCAGTTCCTCGCGAATCTGCCCATCATCGGCCGCACGGAGGGCATCGTCCAGCTCGTGTGCTTCCTCGATGAGGTAGGGTCGCAGAGACGCGTGGGTCTGGCTGGCATCCCACTCGCAACGCTTCCTCAGTTCGCGCATCAAACCAAGCGTATCTTCAAGCGTGGGTTTGTCTTGCATTATCCTCTCCGGTGGCGATATACTATCCGCCACTTGAATGACTCGTCAATTGCCGAATGATACAACGCGCGCCTGGGTCGAAATCGACCTCGGCGCGTTACAGCACAATGGAGCCGCGCTCGCGAGGCTGTCAGGGGTGCCGCTACTGCCAATGATCAAGGCTGACGCCTACGGTCTTGGCGCCGTTCCCGTTGCGCGTGCTCTCGAACAGCTGCAACCCTGGGGCTATGGCGTGGCCACGACTGAAGAAGGGATGGAGTTGCGCGATGCCGGCATCGAGCGATCCATCCTGGTGTTCACCCCACTGCTGGTGGACGACTTTGGCAATGCGCGCGAAGCGCGACTTACCCCGGTGCTTTCGTCCCGGACTGCCATTCTGAAATGGATGGGTCAGCGTGCGGTGCTGAACACTGCTGCGGGTCCCCCACTCCGTACCCCCCAACCCCCACTCCCGCAGTATCACCTTGGCATCGACACCGGCATGTCCCGCGCCGGGGCCCGTTGCAGCGATCTGCCAGGCTTGCGTGACGTCCTCGAGTCTTTCCCGCCAGAAGGTGCTTGTACGCACTTCCATTCCTCGGAGCGGAACGATGGCTCTTCAGAGGAGCAGGAACGTCGCTTCGAGCAGGCGCTCGAGCAGCTCCCGGCTATCCCACCTCTTCTGCATTGTGAGAACGGAGCAGCGATCGTGCGTCGCCAACGCAGCCGCTGGAGTCTCGTAAGACCTGGAATTTTTCTGTACGGAGTGGGGAGTGGCGACGGTGCGAGCGTTGAGCCGCGACCCGTCGCGAGTGTTCATGCGCGACTGGTGGATCTGCGCTTCGTCGAAGCTGGCGAAACTGTCAGCTACGACGCCACCTACCACGCAGTCGGCCGACGGCGCATTGCCACGCTCGCAATCGGTTATGCGGATGGATACCGTCGAGCGCTCAGTAATCGCGGTAGCGCCCTCCTCAATGGCAAGCGCGTTCCCGTGGCCGGTCTGGTGACGATGGACATGACCATGCTCGACGTAACCGACGTTCCGTGCGAGATAGGGGATATCGCAACTCTTATCGGAACTGGCAGGAATGCGCGAAAGGGTGCGACGGAACCGGAATCTGATGTTCTAACGGTGGAAGCTGTGGCGCGGGAGGCGGACATGTCACCGTACGAGTTACTCACGGGTCTCCGCACCCGCCTTCCCCGTGTGTATCGCGGAGGTGAAGCCTGAGCCGCCGCGCTGTGATACTCGTGCTCGATGGCGTAGGCATTGGTGAGGCGCCAGATGCGACGGCGTACGGAGACTCTGGCAGCGATACCCTTGGAAACCTCGCGAACGCCGTAGGTGGCCTTGATTTGCCAAACCTCGAAGCCGCGGGGCTCGGCTGCATCAAGCGGCTGCGAGGCATTCGTCGAGTAAGTGATCCCATTGGCGCATGGGGGATGCTGACGCCCCAAAGCACGGGCAAGGACAGTACGGCGGGGCACTGGGAGCTCGCCGGTTTACTTCTCACGGAAGCATTCCCGACATATCCCACCGGATTTCCCGAAATTGTTATTGCGGAGTTCGCGCGGCGAACTGGTCGCCCCGTCATCGGAAACGTTGTTGGCAGCGGTACCGAGGTGATTGGACGTTACGGTGCCGAGCATGTGCGGACGGGAGCGTGGATCGTGTACACATCCGCCGATTCCGTCTTTCAGGTAGCGGCGCACGAAGCTGTCGTTCCAATTGATCAACTGTACCAGGCGTGCATCACTGCGCGCGAATTGCTGGTATCGCCGCACGCTGTTTCGCGTGTTATCGCGAGGCCGTTCGAGGGTGGCCAGGACACTTACTCGCGAACTGTACGGCGAAAAGATTTTTCCGTCGCTCCACCGGGGGAGACGCTCCTCGATGCGCTGCAGGCGCGCCGCATTCCCCGTCGCGGTGTCGGCAAGGTGGACGATTTGTTCGCGAACCGCGCAATAAGTTCGGAACACGTAGGCAACAACGCTGACGGCATTTCCGCGATACATCGCGCGCTATCAGAAATGGACAGTGGGCTCCTCTTCGCCAACCTTGTAGATTTCGATCAGCTATGGGGGCACCGAAACGACATTGCGGGGTTTTATGAAGAACTTCGCAACTTCGATGCGGCAATACCGGCCCTCCGCTCCGCGCTCTCCGAGGACGATCTGCTCTTTCTGACCGCCGATCACGGCAACGATCCGACGACACCATCAACCGACCATTCCCGGGAGAGCGTTCCGCTCCTGGTGCTCGGTGCGCGCGTGCAACCCACGTCCATCGGCGATCGCTCAACCCTGGCGGACGTTGGTGCAACTGTGGCCGACTGGCTGGGCTCTGATTTCCGGGGTTGTGGAACGTCGTTTTTGCCGGAAATTCTCAGCGCATGAAAAAGGTCGATGAGGTCGCGCGCGAGTGCGAGAGAGCGTTTGCGGCCATGGAGAATGCATACGCACCGTACTCGGGCTTTCGCGTTGGTGCGGCGCTTGTCGCGGAGGATGGGACGATGTTTTCCGGATGCAACGTCGAGAACTCGGCGTATCCATCCGGACTGTGCGCCGAACGCGCCGCGGTTGCTGCCGCGGTGACCGCAGGCATGCGTTCATATCGCCTCATTGTCGTCGCGACAGAAGCTGATGAGCCGACGCCCCCTTGCGGGATGTGTCGTCAGGTTCTCGTCGAGTTCGCTCCGGATCTGCGTATTGTGAGTTGTACACGTGGAGGTGGCAGGGCGGAGTGGAAGCTTTCTGATCTCCTGCCGCATCCATTCACGCCCCGTTCACTGGAACACGCATGAAGCTTGGCCGCGTAGTAGGTTCAGTGGTCTCGACGCGAAAGGACGTTTCGCTCGAATCTCTCAAGCTGCTGATTGTAGTAAACCTCACCACTGACCTGGAAAAGGAAGGTGGCTATGTCGTGGCAATTGATAGCGTCGGTGCGGGAACTGGAGAGGTCGTACTTTACGCCACCGGTAGTTCCGCGCGACAAACGAAAGTGACAAAGGACCGGCCGGTGGATGCGGTCATCATGGCGATCGTTGACAGCTTTGACGTGGATGGAAAGAGTGTTCGACTTGCATAAACCGATTAATTCCCTGGTCCTCGCCGCGATTCTGGTTGGGGGACTTGTTGCGTGCCGGGAGAAGCTGGAGGGTGGGGCGGCGTGTCCGGCACTCTGTCCTGAGCAGGGATTGGAAGTTCGCGATACAACCCTCTTCCCATTTGCATTCCCCAGCCCCATTGCGATCGACAGCACTATCTCCGGTTTTCCCCCGCTCGGAACCGAGGCGCAGCTCATCATAGCACGACGTGGCGATTCGTTGGTCACCGCCGCCATCGCGCGATTTGACACGCTTCCCTCAACGATCAGGCTTGGCCTTACGGACACCAGCCGCCGAGTGATCACCGGGATCGATTCGGCGAGCCTGGTGATCGAGGTGGGCGAGACGCCGATCGCCCGATCTCGCGTCACGATCGAACTCTATGACGTCGACACAACGGCCGCTGACCTCGACGTCGATGCTGTTCGCGTGCTTTTCCGGCCTGATCGCCTTATTTCCAGCGCGACCTTCGCTCCGGATTCTCTGACGGGAAGGTTACGAATTCCCATTCCGCCTGCGTTTCTGACGTCTCGCGTTATTGGTGGCCGACGGGTTCGATTGGGCATCGGCGTAAGTAGTGATTCCTCCGTTCAGATACGCACACTAAGCACGGAAACGGGCGGCCCCCCTGTTATCACATATGTCGGTCGAGCCGTGAACGATACGCAAACCGTAGCTACGATAGCGAATTCCCGGGGTTCCGTGAGCGGGCTCGCGGACTACTCGGTTGTTCTGAGATCGCCTCAACCGCCTCCCACCCTCCTCGTCGTGGGTGGACTTCCAGCAAGCCGCGTGTACCTGCGCTTCTCGCTTTCAACAGAGATTCTGGATTCAACTACGATCGTACGCGCCACACTGGTGCTGACCCAGGTTCCCAGCACCAGCGTGGACGCCGCGGATACGATCGTCGTTTTGCCGCGCCTGGTTCGGGCCAACAGGATTCTTGATTCCGATCCGGGCAAGGCCTCACTGCTGCTCGCGAATCCGCAGGAGTTTTTTCTTCCTCCCAACCGCCTGGTTCCAAATGGAAGCGGAATGCGCAAGTTCGAGATAGTCAACGCCGTGAATCGATGGAAGTTTGAGGATCCGAATGTGCTCACGCGGGCGCTCGTCCTACAGGCAACCGACGAAGGCAGCAGCCCTCATTCGGCCACTTTCTATTCGTCCGAGGCTCTGGATCCTTCGCTTCGGCCGCGCCTCGAGCTCACTTTCATACCGGTTGCCGGATTCGGACTCCCGTGATGCGCCGACACTTAGGTACTTTGGCCGCCTTGCTTCTTGCACCGGCGCTGCTGCATTCCCAGGGAACGCTAAGCACACAGGGATTCGGATACCCACCCGGTCAGCTGAGCGCTCGCGCGCAGGGTAGCGGTGGGGCAATCGCCGAGATCGATCCGCTTTCGCCGGTGAATCCGGCAGCGCTCGCCGGCTGGGAGCGCTCAGGTGCGTATTTCCAGTATTCGCCGGAGTTCCGCCGCGTACTCGGCACGGGAGACGAGACCGAGCGCTCGTTTGTCTCGAGATTTCCTGTGATCGCCACCGCACTAACCGTTTCCGAGCGCGCAATGCTCGGAGTTTCCGTGTCGACGCTCCTGGATAATACATGGCAGACCGAGTCGAAACTTCTGGTGGGAGAGGGCAGCGATACTTCCACGGCATCCACGCTTTTTCGCAGCTCTGGAGCTATTAACGACATCCGCGTAGGTGGATCCTACATCGTGAGAAATTCGTTCCGTGTCGGACTGGGCTTTCACGTCTTTGCTGGAGAGAGCCGCAGGCGGCGCGAAATCCTGTTCAGTGACTCGACGCGACTGAGCTTTGCTCAGGACGAGGCGTTCGGCTTCTCTGGAAAGGCAGTGAGCGCAGGGATCGAGTGGCGGCCCTCGACCTTCCTCTCAATAGGAGCGTCAGGACGCACTGGCGGAAGAATCACAGCCTCGAGGGGCGACTCCGCGCTTCGGCGAACGGATGCTCCCACTCGCGGAAGTGTCGGTCTGCACTATCGGGGAATCGCCGGTACTCTGCTTGCCGCGCGCGCTGAGTGGCAAGGCTGGAGCTCGCTGGCTGATCTTTCGGAACGTGCTATTGAAACACACGACTCATGGGACATGAGCCTCGGTGCCGAAACGCGGGGCCCGCGCTGGTTCGGATATGATATCCCTGTTCGCGTGGGCGCACGCTTTCGGACGCTTCCTTTTGGGACGCCCGACGGTGGAAAAGTTCGGGAGACGGGACTCAGCGCCGGATTCGGGTTACCGCTTGCGCGCAATCGCGCGAGTGCGGACTTCACCGTCGAGCGTGATTCGCGTAACGGACCCCAGAGCTTCCGCGAGCGAGCGTGGACGTTGAGCTTCGGTTTTCTGATCCGGCTGTGAGCGGAGGATTGCGGATTGCGGATTGCGGAGAAACTGAGCTTGGAAATCGAGCCAGCTTTTCACGATGATCCTCGAGGTACCGAGTCAGCAGTCCGCAATCTCCCACTTGGAATCGTAGTCCCATGACGGAACCGCAAGTAGCGCCGCCACTCATTCTGGTTGCCGATGACTTGCCTGTGAACGTAGAGCTGCTGGCGGACCAGCTCGCAACGTTCAACTACCGGGTAATTTCGGCTTTCGATGGTCCGTCCGCGGTGGAGTCATGCTTCACCAATCGACCGGACATCTGTATTCTGGATGTGTATATGCCGGCCGGAGATCTAGGAGTGGATGATCGCTCCACTGGCTTCGAGGTTTGCCGGCGGATCAAGCGCGACCCGAGGACTTCCCGCATTCCGGTGATCTTCGTTACGGCGCTCAATGAAGCGAACGATCGCGTAAAGGGAATCGAGGCTGGCGGTGATGATTTTCTCACAAAGCCGCACAACCGGCAGATACTCGGCGCCCGCGTGGGCAGCCTCCTCCGTCTCAAGTTCGCAACGGAGGAACTGGAGGCCACGAACAGGAAGTTGCGTGAGCTCGAGAAGGTGCGGGATGACCTCATGAAAATGATCGTCCACGATCTGAAAACCCCGCTCACTGCTGTGCTGGCGTCGCTCGAGATGGTCATCGACGGCGACTTTGGCGCTCTGGAACCGCAGCAGCATCAGGTGCTGTCCGATGCCGAACTCAAGGCAAAGGAACTACTCGACCTCATTAGTGATCTCCTGGAGCTCGCCAGACTCGAGGAAGCCGAAGTCCCGCTGGAGATCGGCGACATCGATCCGCCTGATCTGTTCCGCGACATTCAGCAGGAATGGGCGCTGCGGTTTCGGCAGGAAGGCGCAACTCTCAACGTCGATCTTTCTGCTGACGCACCACGTTTTCGTGGCGACAAGGGACTCGTGCGCCGAATTATAGGCAACTTGATACAGAACGCCGTGACGCACTCACCGCCTCCCGTTGCTGTGCGGCTTTCTGCGCGTGCTGACGGAGAAGACCGAATTCTGCTCACGGTTGCGGACGACGGTCCAGGCATTCCGGCCGAGTACCGCGAGGTGATTTTTCGGAAGTTTGAGCGTGTGAAGCACGTCGGTATTGCGCGTGGTGGAAGTTCAGGGCTCGGCCTCGCATTTTGCAAACTCGCAGCGGAGGCTCACGGCGGCCGCATCTGGGTGCAGAGCGGGGAAGGAATTGAACGAGGAAGCCGGTTTCATCTCTTGCTTCCGCTCGAGCCGTCTGCCCGCGCTACAATGGCCTTATGAAAGTTCACCTTCAGACGATTGGCTGCCGCGCCAACCAGTACGACACAGAAGCCGTTAGAGCGATGGTGTTGGCCGCGGGACATCAGATCACCGGCGATGTAGCGGAGGCCGATG
>JACDCM010000069.1 GCA_013817545.1 Gemmatimonadaceae bacterium
GGACTCCACCGTGTGCGAGCTACCCGTATAGGGTATGGCGCCAAGGTGCAGGAAGTTACGGTAACGGCCGGAGGAACGGCCACAGTGCAATTCTCGCTGGGCGCCCTCGCAGCGAACCTGGGGGAGATTGTGGTTACGGGCTACGGCACTCAACGCCGCCTTGCCATTACTGGCTCGGTTGCGACCATCGATCCCGAAGCGGCAAACGTGGGGGTAACTCCCAACGTGAACTCGATGATACAGGGCCGAGCTGCCGGTGTGAACGTCACGCTCAATAGCGGGGAACCTGGAGCCGCTGCCCAGGTTCGCGTTCGCGGCGGTACGTCTATCACCGCCAGCAACGAGCCGCTGTACGTGATCGACGGAATTCCCATCCAGAACAATGAGACCGAGGGATCGGGCATAGGCATAAGCGGTAACTCGCCGCCGTTGGGGCGCAGTCCGCTCAACCTGCTCAATCCGTCGGACATCGCCTCCATCTCCATTCTAAAGGACGCTTCAGCAACAGCCATCTACGGCAGCCGTGGCGCCAACGGCGTGGTCCTCATCGAGACGAAGAAAGGCTCGCACGGGGCGGCTACGCTGGAATACGACAGCTACGTGGCCGCGTCTACACAGGCAAGATATCTGGATCTGCTGGATGGAGATGAGTATCGCTCGTACGTTCGGGCCCAGGTCGCGGAAGGTAATCTGGATACGGCGCGCCTTTCGACGCTCGGCACGGCAAATACGGACTGGGAGCGGGAGCTTTCTCGCACCGCGGTGACACACAACCACAATCTGGCGTTCTCCGGTGGGGGAAACGCTACAAGGTATCGAGCCTCGCTCAATTACCTGGACCAGGAGGGAGTGGCACTGGACAATGGCTTCGAGCGCTTCCAGGGGCGGCTCAACGGTTCGCACAACACCTTCAACGACAGGCTGCGCCTCAGCCTCAATCTTACTGCCTCGCATCTCAAGAACGACTATCTCGCGTATGATAATACCGGGGGATTCGAAGGCGGTGTGTTTCAGAACGCTGTGACGTTCAACCCAACGCGGCCTGTCTCGCGGACCGACTCCGCAACCGGACAGACCGTCTTTTTCGAGCTGGGACAAGGATTTCAGTCGGTGCGAAACCCCGTTGCGCTGGCGACGCAAATTCAGGACTTCGCAAATACCACCCGGACGCTCGGAAACGTTACGGGTGAGCTGGACATAATCCCGAGCCTCACTGCGCAGGTGACTGTGGGTGTGGACCGTTCGGAAGGGACGCGGAGCACGTTCCTGCCCAGAGCCAGCCCCGTCGGTTTCAACGACGGTGGCTTTGCGCGCCAGGAGAACAAGGACAACCTGGCCATAACGCTTCAGACGCTGCTCACGCTTCGGCAATTATTCGCTGGCGTTCACGATCTCGATGTCGTTGGTGGTTACGAGTTCAACGAGTTCAACAACGGTGGGTTCGCCGCTAATGGCCGGAACTTCAGCAGCGATGCGTTCAGCTTCAACAACCTTGGTGCTACGGGTGTGTTGCTGCAACCAAGTTCCTATCGGGAAGAGAGCCGTCTGATTTCCTTCTTCTCCAGAGCGAACTACAGTTTCAAGGATCGCTACTTTGTGACTGGCGTGTTGAGGCGTGACGGATCGTCGCGATTCGGGTCGGGGAACAAGTGGGCGCTTTTCCCGGGGCTGTCCGCCTCGTGGCGAATCAGCGAAGAGGCCTTCATGCCTGCTGGTGGTCCGATATCGGACCTGCGCCTTCGGGCGGGCTGGGGCCGCCAGGGCAACCAGGCGGTGCCGCCATATTCTTCCCTGATTTCGCTGGGTGCAGACGGGGGCTCGCGATATGTGTTTGGAGAAACTCCAATCACCGGTATTGCGCCGTTGTCGAATCCGAACCCGAACCTGAAGTGGGAGGAAACCGACCAGTACAATATCGCTCTCGACTACGGCCTAATGAATAACCGTTTCTCGGGAAGCCTGGAGTACTACATCAAGAATACCGCTGACCTTCTGCTACGGGTCGATGTGCCGCAGCCGGCGGTTCAGTCGCGCCGACTCGAAAATGTGGGGAAGGTTCGCAATACCGGGCTCGAAGCCTCGCTGGACGCGCAGGTTATGAGCCGGCCGAATTTCAACTGGCTGGCCGGCCTCGTGTTCTCGGCGGATAGAAACGAAGTCGTACATCTCGGTAGAATTCCTTTTCTCAGCACGGGTCGAGTGAGCGGCGAAGGCCAATCCGGTCAGAACTCCCAGCGGCTCATCCCGGGCGAACCCGTAGGCACGTTCTACGGACCTGAGTTCGTCGGCGTTGACGATGAAGGAAAGCAGCTCTTCAATGAGTACGAAGTCGAACGCGATGCCCAGGGATTTGTAACGAGCCGCAGGTTAATCGGGCAGACAACTTCGCCAGGGGGCGATGATTTCGTTGTCATTGGCGACGCCAACCCGGACTTCACCCTGGGTCTGCGGAGCCAGGCGACATGGAACAAGTTCGACGCCAGCTTCCTCATCCGCGCCGAGCAGGGAAAGGATGTGTTCAACAACACCGCGCTCGTGTATGCGTCGAGGGGTAACGCAAAGCGTGACAGGAACTTCCTGGCTTCGGCCCTGAATGACCCAGTCGATGCGGATGAGCCGGCCATCTACTCGTCCCGCTGGATCGAAGATGGTTCGTTCGTCCGCCTGCAGAACCTTACAGTCGGATACACCTTCAACTTGCCAAGATTCACGGGGCAGGGGCGCAACGTTCGGGTTTACCTGTCTGGCGACAACCTTCTCCTGCTTACCGGCTACGACGGCTATGACCCCGAAGTGCACACCGACGCCGGGCTCGATGGCATTCTTTCGCGCGGAGTCGACTATCTTACATATCCACGGGCTCGCACCTTTACAGGAGGCCTTCGTGTCGGCTTCTAAAATGACCCGGTTTCCTATCGCGGCTGCGATGAGACGTGGCGGGCAAATGCACTTGAAGGATCTACGCGACTTCCGGTTATTCGCCAACCCGTGCTGGCAACGAAATTCCATGAGGAAATCACCAGTGACAAAATCGATCAGAGCGGCAGGGCTGTTCATGCTGCTCGCGACCCCAGCTCTGACATCCCTCCAGGGATGCACAGATCTGACGGAAACACCTGTCAGCGCGATTACCCCCGAGAACTTCTACCGGAATGAGGGAGAGGTTCTGAGCGGTGTGGTGTCTGTGTACGCCGAAATGCGTAATACGCTAAACGCGTATTACAACGTGACGCAGGTCAGTTCCGACGAGAACATCATACCGACGCGCGGCACCGACTGGTACGACAATGGCAAGTGGCTCGAACTTCACCGGCAAACCTGGGAAGCGAACAGCTCATCCGGGCTCGATGAGATTAACGGAGCCTGGAACAACCTCTTTACGGGTATCGCTCGCGCCAACGTCGTACTGAACGCGCTGGAAACCGTCAACGTAGCGAATGAAGCGGTGATGGAAGCCGAACTCAAGGTGCTTCGGGCGTTCTTCTATTACCTGCTCATGGACATGTTCGGCGGCGTGCCGATCGTTACCACAACAGAGGTCGTTGCGCGGCCTCGGAACACGCGCGCAGAAGTGTTTGCGTTCGTTGAGTCAGAGCTTCTCGAAGCTCGCGAAGTTTTGCCGGATGAGTGGCCGGCGAACATGAACGGACGTATTACCAAAGGTGGCGCCGATGCCATCCTGGCAAGCATCTACGTGAATGCGCAGGTGTTTACCGGAACCGTTACCACTGCAGGCCTGCAGCCGGGTGCGGCCAAGTGGCAGGAAGCTGTCACGGTTTCAGACCGTATCCTGAACTCGGGCACTTACTCTCTGGCGACGAACTTCAGATCCAACTTTACCGCCGACAACCATCTGTCGCCGGAGTTGATCTTGGTTGTGAAGCACCTGAACGCGGACGGTTTGGGTCTGACTTTTCTTCAGCGTGCACTGCACTACACCCAGTTGACCTCCTCGCCCTGGAACGGCTTCGCCACTATCGCGGAGACGTACAATGCATTCGATAATGCGGATCAGCGCAAGCAGATATTTCTTGCGGGGCGGCAGTTCAGTCTCGAGGACAGCACGCCGGTCAATGACCGCACCGGGGCGCCGCTCTTCTTCAATCCCGATATCGGAGATATCACGCAGGCGACCGAGGGGGCAGGCGTGCGCATAGCGAAGTGGCCGAATGATCCGGATCACGTTGCCCAGAATCAGGGCAATGACTTTGCGTACTTCCGCCTCGGCGAGATCATCCTGATCAAGGCAGAGGCGCTTAACGAGCTTGGGCAAACAGCCGCGGCCGTTGCGCTGGTCAATCAGTTGCGCGCCCGCGCGTTCTCGCCGGCGAAACCTCTAAGCGCCGGCTCGTTCACGCAGGCGAGCTTCCGGGATGAAATTCTAAGAGAACGGCTCTTTGAACTTACGTCCGAGGGAAAACGGCGACAGGATCTGGTGCGGCACGGGAAATTCCTGCTGCCCTGGTCGTTTAAACCGTCAAAGGCGGCGGAAGGCTATAGGATCCTGATGCCGATTCCGCAGTCACAGTTGGCAACTAACCCGTTACTCACGCAAAACCCCGGGTATTAGTCCGGGAGCGCTTCTGTCGGTTCTCCCACGTAGCCTGCTCCCGCCCGGGGGCAGGCTATGTGTGCAAGAAAGCCCGAGAGTTTTAGAATTCCAACCGCAACGAGTGTGGTGCCTGGTGCTCGGTGCTCGGTGCTCGGGTGCTTACAGCACGGTGTTCGGTACTCGGGCTGGTACAGCGCGGTGCCAGGTACCCGGGCAAAGAACCGCGCCGTGCCAGTACTCGGGCAAGCAACCGCGCCGTACCAGGTGGGTATCATCCAGTCTCCTTCGTAGTCGCAGTCCGCCCCGCTCGATTTGTCGCCGTTTTTGCGGAGCCGACCAACCCAGTAAGTATCTCGCTGAATCTGGCTCATAGAGTATGAACACTGTATTCCCCCTGAGGCCCCGGCTGGTGTTTTCGGGGCTATGTCTCGTCGCCGGCTGCTCCGGCGCGGACGTGTCCGGGAAAGAGGTCTCGAAGGGCGAGGCGCATACGGCTGATAGCCTCCTCTTCACCAGTCTTCCTGCGAGTCGTACCGGAGTACGATTCGAGAACCGGCTCACCGACACCCGCGATCTCAACATCTTCACCTACCGCAACTATTACAATGGCGGCGGTGTGGCGATTGGAGACCTCAATGGAGACGGTCGTCCGGACCTTCTGCTGACCTCCAATCTCGGGGGAAGCAAGCTGTATCTGAATGATGGCGATTTTCGATTCCGGGACGTGACCAAAAAGGCAGGAGTGGGGGGAAAAGGGTTCTGGGCCACCGGCGTCACCTTCGCCGATGTCAACGGCGATGGTTTGCTGGACATCTATATCTGCTACGCCGGGAATGTGGCGGGGGAGCGCCGTGCGAACGAGCTGTACATCAACAACGGCGCCAGCTCCAACGGTGTTCCGACATTTACGGAGAAAGCCGCCGCTTACGGCATCAATGACGAAGGCTATTCGACGCACGCGTCGTTCTTCGACTACGACCGGGACGGGAATCTCGACCTTTATCTGGTCAACAACTCCTTCAGGTCGGTCAGCAGCTTCGGTCTGCGTAACATCAGGCACGTACGCAACAAGCTCGGTGGCCACAAGCTGTATCGCAACACGGGGAGCCGCTTCGTCGACGTGAGTGAAAAGGCCGGCATCTTCGGCAGTGAGATTGCATTCGGCCTGGGAGTAGCCGTGGCCGATGTAAACCGCGACGGCTGGCCGGATATTTACGTTTCGAACGATTTTTTCGAGCGGGACTATCTCTATATCAATCAGAAAAATGGCACGTTTGCCGAGCAGCTCGACAAGCAGATGCCGTACATCAGCTATTCCTCCATGGGGCTCGACATGGCGGATATCAACAACGACGGGTGGCCGGATGTATTCGTGACCGACATGCTGCCGGAGGACGAACACAGGTACAAGACAACCTCTTCGTTCGAAGGCTGGGATACCTACCAGGCCAAGCTCAAGAACGGCTATCATCACCAGTTCTCCCGCAACATGCTCCACCTCAACAACGGAAATGGAACGTTCAGCGACATCGGCCAGATGGCCGGCGTTGCACGTACGGACTGGAGCTGGAGCGCGCTCGTGGCGGACTTCGATCTGGATGGGCACAAGGACATCCATGTGACCAACGGAATCGCCAAGGACCTCACGTCGCAGGATTACATCGCTTTCCTTGCGAACAACGAGACGATGCTTTCGGCGGTCAAGGGGAATCGCGTCGACTTCCTGCGGCTCGTCGAGGTGATGGGCTCGACGGTGCTGCCGGACTATGCGTTTCGCAACAATGGCGATCTGACGTTCTCGAACGTCAGCGCCGCATGGGGGGTGGATGCGCCAAGTTTTTCGAATGGCGCAGCGTATGGTGATTTGAACGGGGATGGCACGATAGACCTGGTGGTAAACAACATCAATCAGGAAGCCTTCATCTACCGTAACAATGCCCGGAAACTCGGTAAAAACCGGTACATCCAGGTGGTGCTCGAGGGAGAGGGGCGCAACCGCTTCGCGGTAGGGGCGAAGGTAACGCTCAGGAACGGGGAGCAGATATTCTTTCAGGAGCTGATACCGTCGCGCGGATTTCAGTCCAGTGTCGACTACGTGCTCACTTTCGGAATCGGCGAGCTGGATGCGGTCGAGTCCCTGACGGTGGTGTGGCCGGACGGGCGCGTGAGCGTTCAGGAGAACGTGGCGGCCAACCAGCGATTGACTGTGCGTCAAGCTGGGTACGTGAAAGGCAAGCCTGATGAATCGGTGCCTGTCCAGCCACTATTCACCGACGTCACGGACCAGATCGCGCTCGAGTTCGTACACCGGGAGAATGCGTTCGTGGACTTCGATCGTGAGCGCCTGATTCCGAGGATGCTCTCGATTGAGGGGCCGTACATGGCCGTGGCGGACGTGAACGGCGATGGGTTAACTGACGCGTTCATTGGCGGTGCAAAGGATCAGCCCGGCCAACTTCTCATTCAGCAGCGCGACGGCAGGTTTTTGAGCAGCAACGCAGCGATTTTCGAGCAGGACAAGGTTTCAGAGGATCTCGGAGCCCTCTTTTTTGACGCGACCGGAGATGGCTCGCCGGATCTCTATGTGGTGAGTGGCGGTAACGAGTTCTCGGAGAACTCACCGGCTTTGCAGGACCGTTTGTACATCAACGACGGACGCGGCAACTTTCGAAAAGCTATGGGAAATCTCCCCCCGGAAACGAACAGCGGGTCCCGGGTAGCGGCAGCGGACTTCGACCGCGATGGCGATCTCGATCTGTTCGTCGGCGGACGCGTAATCCCCTGGCGGTACGGCATTGACCCTCCCAGCGTGCTGCTTCGGAACGACGGCCGCGGCCGGTTCACGGATGTAACAGAAGCCGTTGCGCCGGGTCTGAGCCGAGCCGGTATGGTTACCGACGCGCTCTGGCAGGACGTGGATCGGGACGGCCGAATGGATTTGATCGTGGTTGGCGACTGGATGCCGATAACGATCTTTCGAAATTCAGGTGGGGGGAAGCTCGAACGATTGGAGACGCCGGGACTGGATAAAAGCCACGGATGGTGGAATCGAATCGTGGCAGGCGACTTTACGGGTGACGGCCACATCGATTTCGTAGTCGGGAATCTCGGGCTCAATACCCGTTTCCGAGCTAACGAGACCGAGCCGGCCACCATGCACGTGAAGGATTTCTATCCCAATGGCTTTGTCCAGCAGATCGTTTCGCACTACAACAACGGCGTCAGTTATCCTCTGGTGTTACGCGACGATCTCATCAAGTCCATCCCGGTTCTCAAGAAACGCTACCTGAGTTACGACGCCTACGCCCGCCAGACCGTAGCCGATATCTTCTCGCCTGACGATTTGGCGAGTGCAGTGCTCAAGAAGGCGCACACATTTGCGACTTCCCTTGCAAGGAACAACGGTGATGGCTCATTCACACTCGTTCCACTGCCCCTCGAAGCGCAGATTGCACCCGTCTACGGAATTCTCGCATCCGATTACGACGAGGACGGAAAGCTGGATCTTCTCCTCGCCGGCAACTTCGATGGGGTGAAGCCGGAACTCGGCCGGATGAGCGCGGGCTACGGACTGTTTCTAAAGGGAAATGGAAAAGGGGGATTTGCCACTGTCAAAACGCCGGCAAGCGGATTCCTCGTCCCCGGACAGGCGCGCGACATTCAGCGTATCCGCACGAAGCAGGGCGAGCTTTTTGTGGTCACCCGTAACAATGACCGGCCTCTTGTTTTCCGCTCAGACGCTGTAAAGCCGTCGCTCGCGGAGCGGTGATGCGATCGGGTCGAGCCCTGTGCAGCAGTGAGTATCACGGCGGACAGGCGGTTGCTTTTCTACAGGGGTTGTAATGCTGAAGAAACTAATATTGCCGGCGATGTTGGCACTGGCTGCGCTGCAGGCGGGTTGCGCGAAGGCAGACCGTACCCGTTCGTCCGAGGCCGAGCTGCTTCATACCGCCATGCATCAGCTGACCGACGTTATCGTATACGACATTTTCAGTCCGCCGCAAGCCAGCCGTGCGTACGCGTATGCCAGCATCGCAGCGTATGAAACGCTCCGGCACGGCGACTCTGCGTACCAGACGTTAGCCGAGCAGGTAAACGGACTGACGCAGGTACCCGCTCCGGAGGCTGGTGCCGAGTACTACCTGCCCCTCGCTGGCGTTCATGCTTTCATGACGGTGGGCAAGGCACTCACTTTCTCGCAGGATCGGATGGACTCCCTGCGATCTGTGATGCACAATCGAGTCCGGCGCATGGATATTCCCGCTCCTGTATTCGAGCGCTCAATCGTTTATGGTGACAAGGTGGCGCAGCATGTCCTCGCCTGGGCCGCCAAGGATTTTTTCATTCAGAGCCGCGGCTACCCGAAATTCACCGTATCGTCCGCGCCCGGGGAGTGGATTCCCACGCCGCCCGCGTATATAGACGCAATTGAGCCGAACTGGAAAATGCTGCGGCCCTTTGTCATGGACTCCTCCAGCCAGTTCCGGCCGAAGCCTCCACTCGCATTCGATACGTCTTCACAGAGCCCCTTCTTCGTGCAGGTGAAGGAAGTCCTGGAAACGCGGAAGCAGCTCACCGACGAGCAACGTGAAATTGCCGGTTTCTGGGACTGCAACCCGTACGTCATGAACGTACGCGGGCATGCGATGTTCGCGACGAAGAAAATCACGCCCGGCGGTCACTGGATGAGCATAGCGTCAATCGCTGCCCGAAAGTCTGACGCGAATCTCATGCAATCCGCCGAAGCGTACGCGCGGACTGCTGTTGCTCTCGCCGACGGATTCATCAGCAGCTGGGACGAAAAGTACAGAAGCGCCGTGGTACGGCCTGAAACGGTGATCAACGCCTACCTGGACGAAGAGTGGGAACCGCTTCTGCAGACGCCGCCGTTTCCGGAATACACCAGCGGCCACAGCGTAATCTCCACTGCGGCGGCCGCGGTGCTGACGGATCAGTTCGGCGCCAGCTTCGCGTTCGTTGACGACAGTGAAGTGAAGTACGGGCTGACGGTCCGGTCGTTTCCCTCATTTGAGAAGGCAGCAGCCGAGGCTGCCATCAGCCGCCTGTACGGCGGCATCCACTATCGCATGGCGATCGAGGAGGGAATCACGCAGGGCCGCAGGGTGGGGGAGCTCGTAGTCCAGCGAGTGCAAACCCGTGCGAGAGGCGGGACGCCGGACCAACCCGTAGCCGGCGCCTTGGCGCGGGGGTCAGGGGATTCTTGAGATCACTGACGTAGTCCTTCTCTCAGATCACTGACTCAGCCGTTCTGTCAGATCACTGACATAGCCGTTCTTTCCGCTCACCGAGCCGACCGCTTCGTCTTGATGACGATGACCCCATTGGCGCCGCGCGCGCCGTACATTGACGTACTGGCGGCGTCCTTGAGAACCTGTATGGATTCGATGTCGTACGGATTGACCCCTGTAAGACTTCCGTTTGGTCCCGGTTGGATGGGCAAGCCGTCGACTACGTACAGCGGCGCATTATTCCCGTGGAGTGATGTGGTGCCCCGGATGCGAACCGCGATGCCGCCGTCCGCAGTTCGTGTAATCCAGACTCCTGGCACCTTGGCCATGAGAGCGTTCTCGATGGGCTCACTCCCGGTGGAACGCCTGATGTCTTCAGATGTGACTGCCTTCTCTGGCTCCGCTGCACCATCGCTTCCATCTCCGCTAGCCGTTTTTCCGTGCGCGCACCCGGAGAGGACTCCGAAAAGCAGGCCGAAGCGCAACACAACAGATCTTGAGAATGGCGGCATTGGAGTCGGAGTTGAAATTTCCGGCCGGTACGCTGGCCGTGCGGGAACGCGAGCCTGTATCAGGATATGCGCGGGGAGTGGCCAGCGCCACAGCAGGGCCGCAATAATGCAGCCGGAAAAGGTCCATCACCCTCGCGAAAGCCAGAGTGCAGAGGTCTGGCCAGGAGGGAAGGAAAGGATTCCCGCTTTCGCGGGAGTTGAGTCCACGGGTTACTCACTCTCAGGTAAATCAACGGAGAATCGATGCCGTACCGGATAAGCCGCCGAGCTCCCCGCCTCGCAATCCGCGTCGCCTGTGCGACGATGGCTGCGACCGCTGCCTTCGCACAGGACACGGTCCGAGTAGTCTCGCCAGACGGTCGGAACGAGGTAAAGGTGGAAGTCCGTGCCGGCAAACTCGCCTACCGTGTTCAGCGAGACGGGCGAGCCGTCCTGTTGCCGTCTCTGCTCGGCTTCGAGTTTCGGGGGTCGGGTCCTCTGCGCGACAACCTGAGGATAGTCAGCTCCGCCGACACGACGGTCGATGACAGTTGGACGCAGCCGTGGGGAGAGTTGGCACGCGTTCGGAACAACCACAATGAGGT
Source organism: Gemmatimonadaceae bacterium (assembly GCA_013817545.1). GTDB lineage: Bacteria > Gemmatimonadota > Gemmatimonadetes > Gemmatimonadales > Gemmatimonadaceae > JACMME01. The sequence continues at coordinate 10,898 of JACDCM010000069.1, forward strand.
GCGGATCACGGTTGCTGAATCGGTGCCGCCAAGCCGGCAGTTTGTCGTGGTATTTCGGGTCTTCAACGACGGAGTGGGTTTCCGGTATGAGCTGCCTGCGCAACCGGGGCTCGGGGAGTTCGAGATAACAGGAGAGCTGACCGAATTCGCCCTGGCTGATGATGCGCGTGCCTGGTGGATTCCGTCGTTCCGTCAGAATCGCTATGAGTACCTGTATCGGTCGTCCCCCGTGAGCACGCTGGACACCGTGCACACGCCGCTGACGCTCGAGATGCGTGACGGATTGCATGTCGTGATTCACGAAGCTCACCTCGCCGACTATGCGTCCATGAATCTGGTCGGCGGCCCGGAACAGAATCGTACGCTTCGCGCCTTCCTCGCACCGTATTCCGACGGAATCAAGGTTCGAGGGCGCACGCCATTCGTCACTCCGTGGCGCACAATTCAGCTGGCTGATCGCGCAACGGACCTGGCACCTTCGGTAATTGGATTGAATCTCAATCCGCCCAGCGTTGTCGAGAACACCACCTGGATAAAGCCGATGAAGTACGTAGGCATCTGGTGGGGAATGCACATCGGCACGATGACCTGGAGCTCAGGACCCAAGCATGGCGCCACGACGGAAAATACCAGGCGTTACATCGATTTCGCCGCGGCGAACGGGATTGGTGGCGTTCTCGTCGAAGGGTGGAACCGTGGGTGGGATGGTAACTGGATGGAGAATGCCGACAAGTTTTCGTTCACCGAGGCTTACCCGGATTTTGATCTGAAAGCTGTTACCGCTTACGCAAAGGAGAAGGGGGTTCAGCTGATCGGGCATCACGAGACGTCCATGGGGATCCAGAATTACGAGCGGCAGATGGAGGATGCTTTTCGGCTGTACAAATCGCTGGGGATCGATGCCGTTAAAACCGGCTATGTGGGCGACAAAACGCGCGAGGGTCACGCGCACCACGGTCAGTTCATGGTGCGGCATTGGCAAAAAGTGGTTGAAGCGGCGGCTCGGCTCGGCATCATGGTAAATGCTCACGAGCCGATCAAGGACACGGGGGAACGCCGGACCTACCCAAACATGATGACCCGGGAAGGCGCGCGGGGACAGGAGTACAACGCATGGGGGGGGGATGGTGGCAACCCGCCGGAGCATGAGACCATTCTGTTCTTCACGCGCATGCTCGCGGGCCCCATGGACTTCACTCCGGGCGTCTTCGACATCCTGATTCAGCGTGGAAACGGAACCGCTCGCCGGCCGGAGGAGTCGCGGGTGCGAACGACTCTCGCCAAACAGCTGGCCTTGTATGTCGTGCTGTACTCGCCTCTGCAGATGGCTGCCGATCTGCCGGAGAGTTATGACAAGCAGCCCGCGTTCCAGTTCATCCGTGACGTGCCGGTTGACTGGGAGGAGACTCGCGTGCTGGATGGAAAAATCGGCGATCACGTGGTGGTCGCGCGCAGAGAGCGGAATGGCCAGAGCTGGTATGTGGGTGCGATCACCGATGAGGAGGCCCGCACCATTCAGATACCGCTCACGTTCCTGTCAAAGGGTCGCAGCTATGTGGCGGAGATCTACGCGGATGGGCCGAAGGCGCACTGGAAGACCAACCCGCTGCCAGTCACTATTTCGAGGCGGACGGTGACTTCGGCTTCACGAATTAGCCTCATGCTGGCACCTGGCGGTGGCCAGGCTATTCGAATTCGTCCGGCGCGATAGCTCTGGTTCGTTGGTGCGAAAGAATTGCCGTGGCGGTCGTACATGGGTCAAGCTTCTACCAGGATCATTATGGATGGACGGAAACTCATTCGCTTCGCATTCTGGAAGAAGATTGACCCTCTAGAGAGGGCTGCGGAGCCGTCCTGCTGGATTGGGCGCTAACTCTCTTAACAGTCCAGTCAAGGAACGACGGTCACGCCTGATCCTCAGACGTTCCCGACACGCGCTCGGGGACATGCGCCTCTCCGGCAACTGCGCATCCCAAGCGTGCGCGTCGACGACTCAGTGCATCCACGCATCAGCGAGTGGGGCCCAAGCAATTGACCCGGCACGATCACGCAGCGATCTTACTAGTAAGACAAACCCGGAGCCTCCATGTCTGACACGGCAACAACGACCCTCTCGTCGAAGGGGCAGGTGGTGATCCCGGAAGAGATCCGCGATCGACTCGGCCTGAAGCCCGGGGCACAATTCGTCGTGCTCGGGGACAAGGACGTGGTGATCTTCAAGGTCCTCCAGCCGCCAGCGCCGCGAGACTTTGCCACGCTCGTCCAGCAGGCGCGGACGGCGGCCAAGCGGACGGGGATGCGCCGGAGCGATATCGCGAAAGCAGTCGCCAAGGCTCGCCGCAGTAAGTGAGCTCCACGGCACGGCTGGCGGGACGAGTCGTCGTGGACACCAATGTCTTCCTCTGGGGTCTTCTTCGGCGGTGTCCCCGGCCGAATTCTGGAGGCGTGGCAGGCAGGTCACATCACGCTGGTCCACTCACCCGCGATCCTGGCCGAGTATCATCGGGCCGGCGCGGCCCTCGCGGCGCGCTACGCGCGCATTGAGGGCGCGCTCGATCCCCTCCTGACGCTCGTCGCCCAGTCGGCACGATGGTGGATGCGCCACAGCTGCCGGCGGCTGTCTCCGCCGATCCGGACGATGATAAATTTCTCGCCTGTGCCGTCGCCTCACGCACGCCCGTGATCGTATCCGGCGACAAGCACTTGCTCCGTGTGTCAGGATGGGGTGGGATCGAGGTCCTCACGCCACGACAGGTGATCGAGCGGTACCGCATCGATCGGTGAGGATCACGCGTAAAGGATCGGCTCCGCGTGACGCAGCGTGA
>JACDCM010000367.1 GCA_013817545.1 Gemmatimonadaceae bacterium
GTGCTGAGGTACGTGATGTCGCGGCTGGAAGATTCGCGGAGGAAACCGGGAAGAGGAGGCAGGGACCAGCAACCAGGTACAAGGAACCACGCTCGGATACGTAGGTCGCCTAGTCGCGCCGCACTCAGATTCCAGCTTCCTGTCCCTTGTCCCTTGTCCCTCGTCCCTGTCCTCACGTGACTTGCGAGTGTCGCCATTCGTCTTGACCTTGGACGCCCCCGATCCTATCATGTCGTTGTCAGATAGCGTGATAGCGGCCTGGATCGCTCCCACCCGGGCGCAAAATGGGAACTTCCACTCCTGATAGGCGGTATCTCTGGTAGCACGCGCAGCCCCGTCGCGCCTGCGTTCGCAAGTATCTGTATCTGCACCATTGAGTTGCTCGTTGGAGCTCGCCTTCATTCGCCCGCCGTTAGTCTCTCTCCTTACTGTAACGAAATCTCGCAGTGATACCGCTGCTTCTTGCCGCACTAGCCCTTTCAACCGGTGATAGCTTGCCGGTTAGCTCGCCATCCCTGCTCGGGATGCCGGCTGGGCGCCCTGCTCCGATCGAAGCGGCCGGAGAGGGTTTGCCGGTGAGGTCGCCATCCGCGGTCGGGATGTCGGCTGCGCGTCTCGCGTCGATTGACAGGGTGATTCGCAGAGGGATTTCTGCCGGCGGTTATCCCGGTGCCGCCGTCGTTGTCGGCCGGAAGGGGTTCGCGGTATGGCAAAAAGGATTCGGCCGGCTGGACTGGACGCACCCCGCCGAAGTCTCGCCTGGCGAAACCGTATACGATCTGGCGTCCCTGACAAAGGTTGTAGGCACGACCACGGCCGTCATGATTCTGTACGATGAAGGACGTATTCAGCTTGATGCGCCGGTCAACGCGTATCTTCCCGAATTTACTGGCGGCTGGAAGGATTCGGTGACTGTTCGTCAGCTGCTCACCCACCGTTCCGGTCTGCCCGCGAGCAGGAACATCTGGCGCATTGCGCATACGCCGGCGGAAGCACGTTTCCAGATTCTTACCACACCGCTCGCCTGTAGACCAGCTGCTTGCTTCATTTACTCCGACATCGGAGCGGCGACTTTGGGGATTATTGTTGAACAAGTCTCTGGAATCGGTCTGGATGAGTTTTTGGAAGCGCGCGTTTTTGCGCCACTTGGGATGAAGGAAACAGGCTTTCGCCCGGATCCCTCGCTTCGCGACCGGATCGCCCCTACCGAAGTCTTGCCGCCACGCGGATACCCCCTTCGCGGGGAGGTTCACGACGAGAATGCGTACGCCATGGGTGGAGTCAGTGGTCACGCTGGCCTTTTCAGCACAGCGGCCGACGTAAGCATTTTCGCTCAACTGATGCTCAACGGCGGCGAGTACAACGGTACGCGGATCATAAGCGATTCCACCGTTCGCCTGTTCACGCAGCGCGCGGTGGGAAACCGTGCACTCGGTTGGGCATCGGCGGATGGATCCGGCGGATCTGGCCGCTACTTGAGCAACCGTGCCTACGGTCACACTGGCTTCACGGGAACCTCACTGTGGATCGATCCTGACCGTGACATGTTTGTCCTGTTGCTCACGAATCGCGTTCATGTGGCGCGTGCTCGTCGTCCCGCGAAAGTTATCTCCGACGTGCGCGCCGACTTGGCCGACGCAGCCGCTATCGCGGTCATGGACAGCCCCGAGGGTGTCTTGGCGATGCCGGCCGCCTTTCGCGCTGACCGTGCGGTAGGCTGGAATGGAGTGGAAAGAAGTTCCAAGGCCCGCCGCAGCAAGGCGTCGAGATCCCGGAGATCGAGCAAGTCAGCGAAGGCGAGGAAGCCTGTCAGCGGTAGCAGCTCGAAGGTAAGGACTGCAAGGGCCAGTAAGGGCTCCAAAGCTGTCGCGAAAACGCGCTCTTCCGCGACGCGCAAGACCGTCTCGAAAGTCGCCCGACCTTCGGTAAAGAAAAGCACGACAAAATCCGCGCGACCCACACCCGCGCGTAAACCGGCGCCGCGAAAATCGGGTGCAAAGCGCGCGCAGAGCTAGCGCCTGGTAAGTCAGCAATGATTCTGCCGACTAGGGGCAGGAAACACATAGCCCCGAAACCCGGAACTCTCCGGGTTTTTTTGTTATGTTTAGCGATGAGGAACCAGTATATGGCGTGAGAACTGGCCGGCACTGGATGCGAGCGTCGTTAGCTCAGAGCACAAAGTCTTTTCGAGGAGACGCAATGAATGACCACGAGATAACGGACGAGCAGTACATCGCGGCTGATGCGACTAGCGACGTGCAGGAGAGTGGTGGGGACGGCATCACCGAGGACCAAGTCAAGTCTGTGCTGCGAAGAGTGAAAGATCCCGACTTGAACCTGAATATCCTCGATCTCGGGCTTATTTACAGCATCCGGGTTGATGGCGCCAAGGTTTCTGTGGACATGTCTCTGACCTCGCCCGGTTGCCCCTCCGGACCCGAAATAATGCGCGACGCGGAGCAGCAGATTCGCGCCATGCCAGGCGTGGAGGAAGTCGCGATCAATCTGGTTTGGACCCCCTTCTGGACGGCTGATCGCATTGAGCCACGGATCAGGTCCTACCTCGGCATGTGATTTCTGCTGAGCTATTTCCGGGCGAGTGCGCCCAGAAAAGCCTCACCCAACGCGCTGATCTGCCAACGACGCAGTTCCTCCACTTCCTCGAGCTCGCTCATTTTCTTCGGATTTCTCCGAGCGACCGCCTCCAGCCGATCGCGAGCGCAAAGAACGCCAGGATCCATAGCGAGCGATTTTGCCACGCTGTCACGAGCTGTCCTTAGAGCCGCGGCCCGCGCGTCGAAGTTGGAGTCGCGGTCCCAGCGTGGCGCGCGCGGAAATTTGGGGAGCTCATCTTCGGGCACCGCGAGTCCACGGCCCACTGCGTCCAAGATCTCGGAACCACGTTTCTCCACCAGAGCGCGAGGCATGCCCTTCACTCGCTCCAGCTCGCCGGCTGACCGCGGGGCGTTTCGGGCTACCTCCAGCAGCGCGTCGCTTCCGGCCACGCGGAAAGTCGCACGATCAAGCTCACGGGCTATTGCACTTCGCCACGCCGCCAGTTCGCGAAAAATTGCCAGCTCACGGCGACTGAGATCGCGCGCTCCCTTTATTCGAAGGTAGGCAGCCCCCTCCTCCTCTTCCCGCCACCGCGTACCTTCGAGCCGGGAAAACTCCTCGGAGGCCCAGCTCCAACGACCTTTAACTTCCAGCTGGTCAGCAAGCCTGTCGCGAAGCTCCAGCAGGTACAGCGTGTCTTGCGCAGCGTAGTCAAGCATTTCCTGAGAGAGCGGGCGCATCGACCAGTCGGCACGCTGGTGCTTCTTGTCCAACTTTACCGAGAAATACTGTTCCAGAAGCGCGGCCAGGCCAAATGAATGGATTCCGAGGAGCTGGGCAGCCACGCGGGTATCGAAAATGTTGTTGACGCGCCAACCGTAGTCCTGATACAGTAGACGCAGATCGTAATCGGCATCATGGAAGACCACCTCTACCTCGGGGTCCTCCAGGATACGACCAAGGGTTCCAAGCCTGCCTGCCGAAAGCGGATCGATGATCGCGCTGTGTTGCCGCGTAGAGATTTGCAGAAGGTAGATGCGGTCTACAAATCGATGAAAACTCGCTCCTTCCGTGTCTACCGCGATCGTGAGCGACCGTCCGATGGACCCTAGGAAGTCCTCGGCGGCGGTCGTTTCTGTCAGGAATACAGGCGAATGCGGAGAATTGCTGATGGTCACTGTGGGACTGCAGGGCGGAAGGTGAAGCTACGATTGCGTATTGCGGACAAAAAGCGGCCAGCCCGGTTCTTTCTAGCTTAATCGGCTAACCGCGGTTGCGCGAAGCGAAGCTACGTGCGATATCGACGTGGGATCCGCAATCCTCAATCCGCAATCCGCAATCCGCAATCCCGAATGAACGATCCATTACCCCCCGCTGAAGCTTCAGGCGCGACGACAAAAGAATCCGAGCGCCGAGTGCCGGGCCCACTTGGACCGCCCCGCACCGGCGAGCGCAGGCGAAGGGTTGTCGGCTGGCGCAGCCGTGACGTACTGCGAACAGCCGCGTTGATCGCCGGCATGTACCTTGGCCTCAAGCTCATGTGGCTGGCCAGCCCACTCATCCTCACTGCCTTTCTGGGGATTCTTTTCGGACTTGCTGTGGAAGCGGGAGTCGACCGGCTTGCTCGCTGGCGCATCCCGAGAGGCATAGGGGCTGCCTCAATTGTGCTGGGGTTCTACGGACTTCTGATCGGGCTCGGAGC
>JACDCM010000368.1 GCA_013817545.1 Gemmatimonadaceae bacterium
TGATGGGAGATGGATGCAACCAGCGCGTGGCAGCCGAAAGCGGACTCCGTTCCAGCGAGCGCAACGGCGGCCGCCGGTATACTGACCGTGCCTTCCAGTTTCAGACTATTCGCGCCTATGTGCTGCTGTGTGTCTTTGCCGTTGCCCGCGATCGCGGAACGCAAGAGAGATCCATCAGGTTGGGAGCGGTACAGCGCAACCCACCGAGCCTCAAATACAGTGCGCAGTTCGTTGGTGATGTCCATCTCTACCGCGGCTGACGTGGACCGCTCCGCCAGCTGCACGGCGAGACGATGCAGCACGTCGATTTGGACAGCCGGATCGCGCCTGGAACGTGACCCAATCTGCGTCAACGGAGTATCATGCATGTGAGGCGTGTGCCTATCTCAGGTTACAGCCATCCGCGACCGTTTGCGTCATCAGCCTCTATTAAAATGGTTGCTTGACGAATATCTCGCCGCAAACCAGCTTGGCCGTCTCGCAGCGTCCTGCATTCAGGACAGTAAAAAACGTTACTGCCTTCGCGCGTTTTCGTAAGTTACTGTCAATACACCGCTTGCAAGACATCGAAAGATCAGTATTCCTGGCACCGACCGTGCTTATCAGTACACTTGAGCGCTGCAGTGCCTTGCGCAAATATAGGGGGAATGTTGAAGTCACTCATAGTTATCGCCGTTTCTGGACTATTTGCGATCGGGACGAGCGTTTCCGCGCAGGGAACGCAGCGCGTGCCCGACAGTTACCGCCCGCCGCCGGGTATGTGTCGCATCTGGCTGAACGATGTGCCGCCAGCCCGGCAGCCCGAGCCGACTGACTGTCCGTCCGCGATCAGGCGTCGTCCCCCGAACGCACGGGTAATCTTCGGCGAACAGCCTTCGCGCGATTTTCGTCCGGCGGATCGTGAGAAAAACCCTGAGCGCTCGAAGCCGGCCCAGGGGAAAAAACGCAAGACCGATCGGGAGAAGAGCGACCCGGACTCTGCAGAACCAATTCGACCAGAAGTATTTCCGCCCAACGCGAGCACAAACCAGGCCGATCACCGCCCTCGGTAGTTTGGCCAGGATGGACTGACGACTACCAGCCATGCGGGAGATCACCGGTTGACTGTCGTCACTCCCCGCTCGAGCGCACGCGCCTGGCTGTTCAGTGACCAATCGTAGTCAGTCTTGCTCAATCTGAACTTGCCGCTGTTAAGAAGCTGTTTCTCGGGGCCGTCGGGATACCAGCGTGCGATGAACTTCCCGACGTTGGCGTCATTGCCGCCGAAGTCTGCCTTGTACAAAGTGAATATCATGCTCGCGTGGACTGTGCGATTTGCGACATCCACGCGATTCTTGCTCGGCGACCTTCTCAGGAACAGAACACCCTGATCTTCGAGCTGCGCTTCCAGCCGATCACCGGTGTATGCCTCCGTGCGGAGGGGCGGACATCCCATTGCAGCGCATACCAATGCGAAATGAATGCGAGGCTCCTTCCACTCTTTCCGAATTATGCGGTGCTCCACATCGTCGAGCGAAAGCCGCTTTCCGCGCACGCGGACGAGTTGCTCGTTCCAGGGACCCTTGAGCTTGAGCAAACCCAGTGACTTGTTGATGTTGCGAATGGAGCCGCGCTCACCCTTGTCGTTAATGAGCTGAATTGTCCAGGCGTTGTAGACGTTGATCCAGAACGCCAGACGATCGCGATCGGACAGACTTTCGGGGTCGACCTTGGCCATCGCTTCGAGATACGCCGCGAAATCCGGTGAGCGCTTGAAAGCGTCGTAGTCCACGAGTCCATTGACTACGTTGGTTCGGAGTACCGCGTCGAATCCGGAATGGTCTGCAATGGCGTTCTGGGCTTCACTCGGCGATGTCGTGAGCGTTAAGGCCATGACGGCAGCGGAGGCGGTGCCGACACCAAATTTGCGCGCGATAGCGGGGACAAACGACAGCAGCATGAGCAGCGCCCCCGCGATGCAAAGACGCAGGAGCGCCTTCTCCTGAGCCCCCTCGGCGCCCGCGAGTAAGGCGTCGGCGAAATAGGTGTATATCGCGGTTCCAGGGATTATGCCGAGCGCGGTCGCGGCGATGTAGGAACGAGCAGGAACACCCGCCAGACCGGACGCGTAGTTGAGAACATTGAACGGCACGGCCGGAATCAGGCGCAAGCGGAGAATGGCGAGGAAGCCCTTGTTCTCCGCAAGAGCATCGAGCTTGTCACCATACTTGCCTAGCACTCCTCGGAAAGCGTCGCGGCCGAGCGTGCGCGCAAGGGTGTAGGCTGCGATAGCTCCTGCCGTGGCGCCGGACCAGTTCAAAAGAGTGCCGAGTCCGAAGCCGAACATCGCGCCGCCGACTAGCGTGAGGATTGAGCCAGGCAGCCCGAACGTTGCCGCCAGTGCGTACGCAAGAACGAAAAGCGGAATGATGAAGCGTACGTCCCTGAGGTCGCGTACCGCGGTAGCGGCCTTGGACAAGTCGGTGTATTCGTACAAGCCCGTCTTCCATGCCGCGAAGAACGCAGATGCAATAATAGCGGCGAGTATTACGAGTTTAAGAAGGGCCTTCCGCTCAGGCAACGCTGCCCCCGCACGAACTTCCGGTGCCCGCCGTGCATCCGAAGCAGTGCGGACCGACCTCGATTTCGCGGTGAGATAGGTCTTGCATGGACACCTCGAAGATCGTGCGTGTTGCCGCGGACCTGAGTGGGAGCTCCAGCATCTGATTGAAGTCGCAGTCGTACAGCGTTCCGTCGTAACCTACGGAGAGTGTGTTTCGGCACATCACAGATGCAGCAGCGGCGGGATTGTATGCATTGGCGAGCCGCGTCAAATACTCTTCCGTGCGCTCGCGCTCGTCGAGGAAATCCAGGAATCGGCTTATCGGCATGTTCGTGATCGTGTAGAGATTATCGAACACGACGCCGTAGCGGCGGAGCATCTCGTTCTTCCAGTGAGCCTCCAACTCGCGCTGGTTGCCGGGCAAAAACGTACCGACCGGGTTCGTTACGAGATTGAGCCTGAGGTCACCACCTGTGCCGTAGCCAAGGGCATTGAGAAGGTGAAGCGCCTGTATGGACTCCTCGAAAACGCCTTCACCGCGCTGCGTGTCGGTTTCGCGCGCCTGGAAGTAGGGAAGCGACGCGACAATCTCAACCGAGCGCGAGGCAAGCAACGCCGGAATATCGGAATAATTCGGAAGCAGTATCGCCGTGAGGTTGCACCTGTGTATCACATGCGCGCCGGCATTGGATGCTCGTGCAACGATCTCCCGAAAGTCGGGATGCAGCTCCGGGGCGCCTCCGGTGATATCCAGCGTTGGAACGCGATTCCGCTCGAGAAAAGAGAGGCACGCTTCCATCACCGGACGGGACATGACTTCCTTACGATCGGGACCGGCATCCACGTGGCAATGCCTGCAAGTCTGGTTGCAGCGCTTGCCGACGTTGATCTGGAGTATCTCGACACCTGTAGCCAGCAACGGCAGCAAGTGCGACGACTCGAGCGCATCCTCGAAGGTGCGAGGCAGCTGTACCAGCGCCAGACGCTTCTGCTGTGCCCGGCCGCCCGCGAGGAGCGCATGTCGTTTCTCGAGCGTTGCCAGTATACGAGACACGATTCCTACATGCCGAGGCTATCGGCGTGATTCAGCATCTGCACGCCGTGGACCAGGGATGAGCCACCGCGAATGGCACAGGCGACATGAACCGCTTCCGTCATCTGATCGATGTTGGATCCTTTTTCCAGCGCATCCTTGCTGTACGCATCTATGCAGTACGGGCACTGGACGGCGTGGGCCACTGCAAGCGCAATCAGGGACTTTTCGCGTGTAGTGAGGGCACCTTCGGCGAAAACGGCTCCGTAGTAATCAAAGAATTTTTGCGCGAGCTCCGGCGCTCCGCGGGCGATTTCGCCGAAGCGGTCGAGGTCGGCATCGTGGAAATAGTTAATGCGATGCGGCACGCTGGGTCGGGAGGTAAGGGGACATGGGATGGCGTGAAAGGGCGAAGCTGGCGTTGCAATCGTAAGATACCCTGTGACCGGTCAAGTCCGTCATTTGGACTCTCTGACCGCTGAGCAGGATCGGCCACTGCTACTCAGATTGACACCGGTACGCAACGTCCGGCTGACAACACTACGAGCTGCATGGGAGAGCGAGTGCCAATGCGAGTCTCGGTTCAAGTAGCTGGGCGAGCAGCAGTCGAGGAAGCGCGGGACAAACACGAAGTTTGGGCGAAGAATTGTCGGAGCAAAGGATACT
>JACDCM010000369.1 GCA_013817545.1 Gemmatimonadaceae bacterium
GAGCCATGCGATGCGCTCCGTACTGCGCGAGACCGACTACAGTGGCGAAACGGGGCGCTTCAACCGAGTCGCTCAGCCCGCTCACGTTGAATGCGGGCGACCCGACTCGAACGCCAGTCCCAAACGCGTCGCTGGCAAGCTCTTGCGCACCTGGAATGCCCGCTGCTCCCCCCGTCATGACCAGGCCGGCGCTCAAACGGCCGGCGTAGCCGGCGTCGGTGATCTCACGCTGCACCAGATCGAAGATCTCATCCATACGCTGATGGATGATGTGAGCGAGCAGTTCGCGCGGAACTCTGCGGTCTCCCTGCGCCGCAGTGCTCGGCAACTGGATGACCTCTGACGGATCGACCAATGGCTCGTAGGCGCTTCCCCAACGCTCCTTGAGCCGCTCGGCATCGGCCTGCGTCACGCCGAGGCCGTGGACGATGTCGCTCGTCACATTATTCCCGCCAAAGTTGAGTGTGCGAAGGTGGCGGATTTTCCCCTCGTGAAAGATGGCAATATCGGTGGTACCGGCTCCCATCTCCACCAGAGTTACGCCGAGCTCCTTCTCATCTTCGGTGAGGACGCTGAGGGCGCTGGCCAGGGGCTCGAGCACCAGCTCACGAGTCTTGTAGCCCGCTCGATCTACGGACTTCCGGAGATTCATCGCCGGCGATACGCCAATGGTGACGAGATAAACCTCAGTCTCCAGGCGCATCCCGATCATCCCGACCGGATCGCGAATCCCCTGATTTTTGTCGACGCGATACTCCTGCGGTATGGCGTGCAGCAGCTCGCGGTCCTGAGGCAGAGCCTGCGCGCGCGCTACCTCGTTGGCGCGGTTCACATCCGCCCTGGAGATCTCATCGCCATTCACGGCCACGATTCCCGTACTGTTCGTGGCCTGCACGTGTTCGCCCGCTATGCCGGCGTACACGTATTCCACCTTTGCGCCGGCCATCCGCTCCGCGTCCTCCATCGCTTTGCGGATGGAGCGCGTGGCCTCCTCGATATCGGAGACCACACCACGCCGAAGTCCCGACGTGCGCGCCTGACCTACGCCAAGGATCTTGATTGTTGGATGCTTGGGCAGCTCGCCCACCACCTCGGCGATGACGGCGGTAGTCTTGGCCGAACCGATATCCAGACCAGCTACAAGGCGATCGTTGTTCATTCCACTCTGGCTATGACTTGATCACGAAAACGAAGATCCAGCTCGACAAGGCGCACCTGACGGCGTGCCAGGTCGGCCTCGACGGGAAGTATGTCCGCGAACCGGGCGGCTGTCACGTCCTGCATGGCGCGGATACGGATCGGTGGCACGACGAACAGTAGCTGGTCCTTGCCTATTCGCCGTGCTTCCGAGATTCGGGCGAATATACCTGGATCACTACCGCGAAGCGTAGCCAGAAGGCGAACCAGCGTAGTATCGCGAGTGAGGAGGATTGGTAGATCCGTATCGGAGCGTGCTGGATCGATGGCAAGTGGCATTCCGGCAGAGTCCAGCGGAAGCATGCCCGCTGCCGTGGCAACCAGTGCCACAGGCTGTCTCTCAATTACCTTGACTATGAGGGTCGCAGGCAAATCACGCTCGATCACCGCGTTTTCTATCTGCGGCAGCTCTTCGACGCGAGACTCCATCGCTTCCACCGCCTGCCAGACCGACGAGCTGGTGTCGACTTCCAGCTTCGCGTAGATGTCGCTTGCGGATGCGTAACGCACCCCGGTGATCTGCACGCGCTGAACGCGGAAATAGGTGAGGCCCGAGAGAGCTGGCGGCCCCCACCATGGTGCCGATGCCGCGACGGCAACCGTCGCGCCCAGAGCGAGCGTCCTCAAGCTCAGAGGCGGCGCGATACGAGAAAACGTCGTGCTACCGATCACACTGTCTCCAACAGAGAAAGCAGTTCCGGACCCGTTTGCGTGATGTCGCCAGCGCCCATCGTGAGAACAACATCGTCCTGGCGCACCGCATTCCGCAGCGCGCCGGCCAACTCGGTACGCGCCCCGCGCCAGGCGAGCACGCCACCCGCTGCGTGAATGGCATCTTCCACAAGCGAAGAGGTAACGCCTGAAATCGGCTGCTCGCGCGCTGCGTAGATCTCGGTGAGGAAAATCAAATCCGATGCGGACAGCGCTTCGCCAAAGTCTGTCGCGAAGTCGCGTGTGCGAGAAAAAAGGTGAGGCTGAAAGGCTGCAATAATGCGCCGTCCGGGATGCGCTTCGCGAGCAGCAGCCAGCGTGGCTCGGATCTCCGTGGGATGATGCGCGTAGTCGTCAATCACCAATACACCACGCTGGCTCCCGATCCGCTGAAACCGCCGTTCGACGCCTGTGAACTGCTCCAGTCCCCGCGCCATCAGTTCGGCTTTTGCACCAAGAGCGAGACCGCTCGCGAGGGCGGCCAAGGCGTTGAGAACGTTGTGGCGTCCGGGGACGCGCAGTGACACCGCCGCGACAGGTTCGCCATCGAATTCCGCAATGAAGCGCGAGCCGCCCTTCTCGGCAATCAGGTCGCGCGCGCGCAGCCGTGCGTCGGTGGAATTGACGCCGTAGCGAATGACTTCGGCGCCGCTTGCGGTGGGGAGCGTCGCCGCGCCCGAGTCATCATCGCAAAGCACCACCGTGCGCGCCCCTGAAACGAACTGCGTGAAGGCACTGCGGACGTCCTCGAGATCGGTATAGATGTCGAGGTGGTCCGCCTCGACATTCGTCACCGTCGCAACGGCGGGACTGAGCGCAAGGAATGAACGGTCGTATTCGTCTGCTTCCACTACAAAAACGCGGTCATCGCCGCGACTCAAATTTCCTTCCCACGCGCCCACCCGCCCACCCGCCACACCCGTTGGCGCCAAGCCGGCTTCGCGGAGCGCCTCCGTCGTCATTACGGTGGTAGTCGTCTTCCCATGCGTGCCCGCGATGCCGATGACGTCCCCCATCGAAACCGCTTCAGCTAGCGCCTCGGCGCGGCGCACTACTGGAATGCCCAGCGAACGCGCCCGAACCAACTCGGGATGATCCAGGGGCATGGCCGATGTCACGACTAGTGCACGCGCCATGTCGACGTGCGCCGGATCGTGCCCATTCGCCACGGTAATCCCCAATCGCGCGAGGTCGCCGGCCGCAGTGGCATTCGTGTCACATCCCGAGACCGACATACCACGACGCGACACAAGTTCGGCCAGTGCGCTCATGCCCGCGCCGGCGATTCCCACGAAGTGAATAGAGCGAGAGTCGGAAAGGTCAAACAGCGACATGAGCCCCTGGATTAACGACGGGATCGAAATGTTCGGAGATCAAAGCAGTGCACTTGCCGGACCGAAGCTAGTGGACAGGTAAACTATTGGTGAAGCGTTCGGTATTCCGGCATTCAGACATTCGTGCCGTTTGAACTGCTGTGCGTTTGCGGCAGAGTATTGGCTGCCACCAATGCGAGGATACGCTCCGCGATTACCTTGGCCGCATTCGGCTTTCCCTGCTCTCTCGCTCGCCTTGCCAGGGCTGCAAGCCTTTCGGGATTGCCAATTAGACCGCCAACTTCGCTCTCCAAGCTGTCAACGCTCAGATCACTTTGTGGCAGCATGACGGCCGCGCCCGCCGCGGCGAGTGCGCGCGCATTGGCCGTTTGGTGGTCCGCGGCTGCCGTCGGAAGTGGAATGAGCACCGAAGGTATCCCCCATGCGTTCAGCTCCGCGGACGTCAGTGCGCCTGCCCTCGTGAGTGCGATATCGCTGGCGGCGTACGCATCGGCAATGGGCGAAAGGTACTGAACGATTTTAATCCGGCGTGATTCCAGAGATCGAACGTCATTGTAGCCGGCTTTACCGGTCCCCCAGATAACGTAAACTTCTTCTGGCAAACCACGTCGAATCCAGTCGCGCATCGTGTCATTCATCGCGCGTGATCCCTGGCTTCCACCGAACACCAGCAAAACGTTTCCGCCTCGTTCGGGAAATCCCCACTTTCTCCGCGCGGCGCCGCGATCGGGAATCTCTTCCGGAGGCGGCTGTATCGGATTACCGGTCTCTCCTATCCACGCATCGCGTCGGGGCTGAAGAAACGCGGCCGCTTCGCCGTAGCCCAGGTAAATCTCACGCGCGAATCGGCTCGCTAGCCGCGTTGTGAGTCCGGGATAGCTGTTTTGCTCCTGAATTGCGACGGGGATGCCGTGAAGAAAAGCGTAGCCGAGTGTGGCTCCGGACGCGTAACCGCCGGTTCCGACAACGAGCGCTGGACGCTCTTCACGCG